>JAHJDG010000090.1 GCA_018812265.1 bacterium
CGATAAATCGGCCCCTACTTATTCTTCTTTCTCTTGCTTTTTGCTGTCTTCTCCGCAACGGCGATGGCTTTGTTGGCCCAGAGTGCGAGTTCGTCCATGTCTTCGAGGACTTCGGCGGGGACTTCGTAGTAGCTCATGACGTAGTTCTTGTCCACGAAGGGGCGGAACGGTTCCATGCCGCGGGAGGTGAAATCCGCGCGGTTGGTGTCGTCCACTTTGAGAAAGAAGACGTCAGCGGCGATCACCGCGAAGGCTTTGCCATAGTGGAACAGGCAGGCTCCGCCGAACATCCGCTTCGACGTTACCCCGCCCACGCCACGCAGTTGATCGAGAACGTAAGCGAGAAACTCGCCGGAGATCGCCATAATCAGAAATCGTATCCGAACCGGAAATGCAACAGGAAATCATTGAGGGTGCCGCTGTGGACGGTGAGCTGTACCGGCCCGGCCAGAGTGACCACGCCCAACGTCAGGCCGCCGCCCTTTTCGTAGCAGCTCCAGTCCAAGTGTTCGTTCCATTCGTTGAATACGTTGCCGATATTCCCGCGCAGGCGGATGAATTTTTTCCGCCACGGTTCCCACTGCAGGGACAGCCAGGCGGTCTGCTTGTGCGAACCGGTGCGCTCTTCGAGATCCGCGCCGAGGAAATCGTCCACTCCGCCGAGACGGAAATAGCTGTCGGGCGGTTGTGTGTTCCCCTCGACCTGACCGGCTTGTCCGCCGAAACCCACGACGATGCGATTCTTGAACCGCAGATACGTCGCCAGACTCGCGTTCAGCTTGACGAAATCGAAATCGGTGCCGATCTCTTTGTCGGCATACTCGGCCGTCGCATGCAACAGCACTCCCCGCGAAGGAAAGGTCAGCCGGTCCAGCGTCTCAACATACAGAAGTCCGAACAGCGCGTGATAATCGGCAATGATCCGTTTCCGCGTGAGGCTGTCCGATTCCGGCGGGATGTAGCGCGTATGCACCCGCTCGACGCCGCCGCCCAAGACGGCCGACTTGGCGTAAATGCTGCCCAGAGTGAGAGTGGCGCGCGAGTCGCGAACCCGCGTGCCGTAGCTGAGCGGGCCCGGCCGCACCGTGTTCACCTCGGTGCGGTTGTGCTCGACCACCAGCCGCGTTCCCACCCGCGCGTGGAATCCGGTGTAGAGAAACTGCGAAAAGGTGAACGTGTTGCGCTCGCCCAGCCGCGCGTCGAGGGTGGTCATGGATCCACGCGCCAATAGGTTCCGGAATGTCGTGTTGACGAGCGCCGCCGCGTGATCGTCGCTGTCATAGCGGAAGCCGAACCGCAACAGATCGGTTTCCTTCTCGACCACCTTCATCCTCAGCGTGTTGCCGCCGACGGCCGGGTCCAACTGATAGGTCACGCGCTCGAAGAACTGCGAGCTGTAGACGCGTTCCATGGCGCGATGCAGCCGCGGGCGGGTCGTCCACTGTGGCAGGCGGAAACCCAGATGGGCGGTGACCAC
The DNA here is from genome assembly GCA_018812265.1 of bacterium. GTDB lineage: Bacteria > Electryoneota > RPQS01 > RPQS01 > RPQS01 > JAHJDG01. The sequence goes on from JAHJDG010000090.1 coordinate 1,478, forward strand.
GCGGGTGCTGGTTCGTTCCAGTCCCTCGACGGCCACCAGCCGCACCAGCACCGAGTCGTCGGTCACGGGCAGCGCGCAGGTTTCGTGGGTTGGAAATTGCCGCAGCGAATCGGCCAGCGCGCGCAGCTCGGGCAGTTTATCGCGGGCGGCCTGCTCTCCCAGCGCGATGAGCTCACGGGCGCGCGCGAAGTCCATGATCGTGAAGTCTTCGATGTCAGGGCGGATCAGGATCTCGCACATCGTCCGTTGTTTTTCGGCCCCGGCCTCCTCCTGAAAGTTCATCGTCTGATTCAGGATGGCCACCAGATTGCCGAGCTTCTCGCGGTCGCGGAGCGGCGAGGCCACGTCCACCGCTATCACGACGTCGGCTCCCATCTCGCGCGCGTCCTGCACGGGCAGATTGCGCACGACTCCGCCGTCCACCAGCAGGCGTCCGTCGAACTCCACCGGGGTGAAGATGCTGGGAATCGCAAAGCTCGCCCGCACCGCCTCGGGAAGATGTCCGCGTTCGAGCCGCACCGCCGCGCCGGTTTCGAGATCGGTGGCCACGCACGCGAAGGCCCGCGGCAACTCGCGGAAATCCCGCACGTCACGCACCGGCCACATCAGCCACTCGAGCAGCATCGAGACGTTCTGGCCGGGAATCACTCCCGTCGGCAGACCCGGTCCGCGCCGGCGGAGCGGCAGCGTGATCTGGTAGCGCTCGTCGAAGAGTTTTTGCTCCATCGAGAGGTCGCGGTGGTGCGGCGTGTCATCGAAAAGATCGCCCCACCTCAGTTCGATGACCAGCGATTCAATCTCGGCGGTGGTGTAGCCGACCGCGTACAGCGAGCCGATGATCGCACCCATACTCGTTCCGGCTACGAGGTCAATCTCGATTCCTTCTTCCTCGAGAACTTTGATGACGCCGATATGGGCCAGTCCCTTCGCCCCGCCTCCCGACAACGCCAGGCCGATGACCGGCCGCTCGGCGGCATGGGAGACGGCATGGCAGATCGCTATCATTATATAGGTCGTTAGGAGTCCGTATCGCACGCTGCCTACTTTCCGATGCAGAACTTGGAGAAAATCCGGTCGAGAATCTCTTCACCGACCGTCTCGCCGGTGACTTCGCCGAGGGCGTTCACGGCATCGCGCAGGTCGGCGGCCATGAGGGTCGCGTCTTCGATCTGTCCGGCGGCCCTCTTCAGGCTGTCGCGGGCGTGCGTCAGGGCCTCGTGGTGTCTTGCTTCCGAGACGACAATCTCTTCATTCCCAATATCTTCGCCGATCACGATAGGGATGAGATCATTACGCAGGGCTTCGATTCCTGCTCCCGTCAGGGCTGATACGGGGCGGAAGGCAGCGGGGATGATCTGCCCCGGAGCTGCCAATTCGACAGGCTGGGCGTGAGTGCGAAGGTCTATTTTGTTCTGAACTAAAATGATACGCTTTGAAGGCAACAGCGAGATTGTATCCCGTTCGGGCCAGTGCGGATCGGTCTCGTCAACGACAAGTAGAATAATATCAGCATTCTCTATCGCTTTTCGGGTCCTCGCTATCCCTTCACTCTCAATCGCACCTCTTGCGATCCGTGCGCCCGCCGTGTCCTGCAGGATGATCTCGATGCCTTCGAGTTCGAGCCGGGCCTCCACCACGTCGCGGGTTGTTCCGGGTTCGGAGCTGACAATCGCCCGATCCTCCCCCGCCAACGCATTCAGCAGAGTGGACTTCCCGGCATTGGGCGCACCCACGATGGCCACGCGAATCCCCTCTCGCACCAGCCGTCCCTGGCGAAAGGTCGCGCACAGTCTGTCCAGTTCCTGCTTGAGTTCCTGCACGACCTGAGTCCGCGCCGACTTGGCCTGAAACTCCACGTCTTCCTCGGAGAAATCCAGCTCCAGTTCGAGCAGCGCCAACAGATCGAGCAGCCGCGAGCGCATGGCCCGCACTTTTTCCGAGAGTCCGCCCGCCAGTTGCCGGGCCGCTACGCGACCGGCTCGCTCGGTGCGCGCATGAATGAGCGACGCGACCGCTTCCGCCTGTGCCAGATCAAGTTTGCCGCTGAGAAATGCGCGCTCGGTGAACTCCCCCGGTCGGGCTTGCCGTGCTCCGCGCGCGATGAGCATTTCGAGAATCCGCGTGGCAGCATAGCGCCCGCCGTGGCAGGAGATTTCCACCACGTCCTCGCCGGTGTACGAGCGGGGAGCCTGGAAGAACGTCACCACCACCTCGTCCACAAGCTGATCGCCGTCGAAGACGCGGGCGAAGCGAGCGCTGTTCGGTTGCTGTTCCCCTCCGCTTGCGGGGGGGAAAGGGGGGGTAACGGCGAGCGCAATCTCCCAGGCCCGAGGTCCGGACATGCGCAAAACGGCCATCCCGCCCAACCCGGCAGGGGTCGCGAGGGCCACAATCGTGTCATTCATCGTGATGGGCATATCGTCAGACCGGACGGATCAGGTTGTCCGTCGCAGCGTATACATCATTCGATCACGTGACTCCGAACCGCGTGAATGAAATCCGAGGAGACCGGCTCGCCGCCACAAGCACGGATATCGGCCGTGGCTTGCCCGCGGTGATGGGCCGAGTGATAGAGGACGTGGGTCAGAATATCGCCGACGGTATTCGTGAAGTGCTCGCCCTTGACGTTCACATACGAAACTTTTCGGCTGAGGCCCTCGCTCGTCAGCGAACTCAGGAAGGCCGGCCACGTTTCCGCGAGACTGAGTATCTGCCGCCGACACTCCTCGTAGGACCACTCCGGCCACACGGCAAACGGCTGTCCGTGCTGAAGAATGCGGGCGATCCACAGGTATTCACAGGCTGCGATGTGATTCATCCAGCGCAGCGCCTTGGGCGGAATCCTTGCCGACGGCAGAGATTTCAGCACGGTTTCATTCGCCCACGTGTTATAGCGGAAGTGGCGTTTCAGGTCGTCAAGAACTATCATTGCCTGCTTAGACTATTTGCCGGGTAACGAGCGGTAGACGACCCCCCTTCGATTCCCCCTTTTTTCAAAGGGGGGAAAGTTTCGCGCGGCACTGCTCTTCATCCTCCCCCTTAGGATAGGGGGGGGATAGAGAGGGGTCACAGCATCGGAGTGCACTTCACGGGACACAGCAAGCTGTGTCACTACAAGGCGGGCACGATGAATCGGCCCCTACAATAACAAACTGCCGTGTGAAACTACAACGGGCGCGATAAATCGGCCCCTACGTCTTCTTTTTCATCCTTCATCCTTCATCCTTCCGCCTTCATCCTTTCTTCTTCCCCTTCTTCTTTTCTTCGATCACCTCGGCGGACGGGGTGAAGTCGGGGATTTTAATGAGGCGCTGCTCGACCATCGCCAGCACGTTGAAGAGGGTGTAGTATAGAGTCAGGCCCGAGGGGAACATATTGAAGATGAGCGTCATGAAGACCGGCATGATGTAGACCATCAGCTTCTGATTGGGATCGGTGACCTGCCGCTTGGACATGAAGAATTGCGTCACGCCCATCACCAGCGGCAACACCGCCACTCCGCTGCCGTAGAGCGGAATCGAGAACGGCAGATGGAAAATCACGTCGGGCAGGCTGAGGTCGGTAATCCACAGGATGAACGGCGACTGCCGGAACTCGATGGTGGAGCTGAACACGATGAACAGCGCGTAGAGAATCGGCATCTGAAAGAGCAGTGGAATGCAGCCCGAAACCGGATTGACGCCGCGTTCCTTGTAGAGCTTCATCATCGCCTGATTCATGGCCTGCGGATTCTTCTTATGCGTTTCCCGCAGTTCCTTGATCTCGGGCTGAAGCGCCGACATCTTCTTCATCGAAATCTGCGACTTGCGCGTCAGCGGCCAGAGGATGACCTTGACCAGCACGCTGAAGATGATGATGACGAGGCCGTAGTTGGGAATCATGCCGTGCAACGCGATCAGCGACCACAACACTCCCTTCGAGAACGGCTTGATGATCTGCCAGCCCCAGTTCATGGTCTCGTCGAGTCCGACGCCGAAGCTCTTGAGCTCATCGTACTTGATCGGCCCCAAATAGATCGTCCAGCGGCCCTCCGCCGCTTGGCCGAAGTTCTGCCGCAGCACGAGATCGTAGTAGTTCGGCGAACCCCGATCCTTGGGGGCTGGATTGCGGCCGATGATCTCGACTCCCGCCGACGGTTCCTGAGGGATCATGGCAGCCATGAAGTATTTCGAGCGCGCGGCCACGAAGTGTGTCTGTCCGGTGGCTTGGAATTCTTTCTTTGGGTCCTTGCCCACTTGGAATTTTTCAAGTTCACTGCCGACCTGCGCGTAGGCTCCCGAATAGCGGAGGTCGGCCTCGGGATCCGGCTCGGTGTTGGGCACACCTCCGACCCATTTCACACGAAACTCGCCGGTCTCGGGGACTCGCAGCCCCTCCGTCCGTACCGCTATCTGAAATCCGTACTGCTCCGCTCGAAAAATATAGGTAAGCACAACCTGTTGCGAGCGCATGTCGCCCGCCGTCAGGATGACCGAGTCCACGCTTCCGCTATTGAGGCTCAGCAGGCTCTTGTTTGCGTCGAATCGCAAGTTTTTTATGGTTTTGGGATTCGTGCTTCCGAAGTCAATATCCGGTGAGCCGACCACTTTTTGTCCGTCCAGGTGAAGCTGGACTTTTTCGCCCGTTTTCAGTATATATTCCTTTAATTGATATGAACTTACCATGCCGTTCGAGGACAGGGACATTCTGTATAGAGGTGTTTCAATGGCAACATAATCAATAATTAAGGCAGACGTATCGGCCTCCAGGCCCTCGCCCGGTACAGGAGATGTTTCCTGAATCACCGGCTTTGCGGCCGGCTGCACCGTTTCTGACGGTTGTTCCGGATCGGCAGTCGGAGCCACAGCGGTCGTGTCGGAACCGAGTGGTGAGGGCGGTTTCGGCGGGCTGATGAGCTCGTAGTACTTGGGCAGGAGGAGCAAAATGAGGCCGACGAAAACGAGGGCAATGATAGTTCTGCGGTCGAACATGTGTCGTCTGCGAGGTTGGGGTTAGAGGGGGAATTCCGGTTTGGGCCGGGGTTTGGCTCCGGGCCGGGTCAGGTCTTTGCCTTCCGAGGCATTATCGTAGAATCGAGTGGTCGGATACGCGAAGTCAATGTCCTGACACTTCGCGAAGGCTGCGAGGATCTCTTCCCAGATGGCCGACTCGATTGCCCGGCGGTGATGGGGATTACATAAGTAGCGAATCGTCAGCAGCACCCCGCTGTCGGGCACGGTCGTGTACACAATGGGAGTGAGATCGGACACCGACAGGAGAAACTGCTGGGCAGCGTTCTGGAATGACTCTCGGGCCGTCTCTTCGACGTGGGCGGCGTGGCGGATGGCAATCTCCTGCAGGAGTCCTTTCGCCTTCCTCCAGTCACTCTCAAAGGTAACCAGAACCGTGATCTCGTTCCAGATGTAGTTGAAACCCTTGGTATAGTTGAACAGCGGTTCGGTGAAGACCTTGCCGTTGGGGACGTGAATAATGCGGCCGGTGGCCTGATCGGCCGAGACCCAGTTGCCGATTTCGAGGAGCGTAAACTGGAAGATTCGCAGGTCAATGACGTCGCCCGCATTCCCTCCGATCTGCACCCGGTCCCCGACCGCAAAGGGCCGCCGCCAGATGATGAAAAACCAGCCTGCGAAATTGACCAGCAGGTCCCGCAGGGCGATGGCCAGACCGGCGGCAATGAGTCCGACGAAGGTGGCCAACGAACCGAAGGCCGCGAACCAGACCCGCCCCACCATCAGGATTCCAATTAAAGCGGCGGCGTTGGTCACCCATTTCCGCCACGTATACAGGTCGCGCGCATCCCGAGTCTGGCGGGCAATAAGACGAACGACCAGCATCCGGACCAGCCACAGGCCGATAATGATCAGAAGCGAAACCAGAATCTTGGCCTGCAATGCCGCATCCAGGCCAGCCGCCCTCTCTATAGAGGCCGTCAAGCGGGTCGGGAACGAATGGGGGGGGATGCTGTCCATGGAAAGGCCCTTGGCGGACTATTCGAATATTCTATTCTATCGAGAGTTGTCGGGAACGAAGGGGTGGTGTTCGTGGGGCCGGGGAACCGGATCGTAGCCGCCCTTGTGCCACGGGCCGCACTTGACCAGCCGCCGCATAGTCAGTCCCAGACCGCGGAGCGGGCCGAGAGTCTCGATGGCCTCGCGGGCATACTCCGAGCAGGAGGGTGTGAATCGGCAGCGACCTCCGAAATGAGGGCCGAGTGTCACGGCATACGCGTCAATCAGCCGCTTCAGAATCCAGATGGCTGCTTTTCGCAAGGGTCTGTAAAAGTTTAGCAAGGCGGGCTTCGAGGTCTTTCCAGTCCGCCACCGGACGGCGGACGAGTATGAAAATGTGGCTTTGCGCGGGAAAGAACTCTTTATTTAAGCGATAGTATTCACGGAGTTTGCGAATGTGTCGGTGACGCTGAGGAGCGTTTCCGACGGCCCGCGTCGCCGCAAACGCGATGCGGCGATCGGGCTGCCTGGATAAAAAAAAAGAACCAGCTCGGGGAGCACCCGCCGCCGGCCTTCTTTTCGAACACGTTCCAGCTCGGTGCGGCCCCGCAGCCGCTCGGAGCGCGGAAACTTAGTGTCGCTCATCCGATACCGTGAGCTTCCGACGCCCTTTGGCGCGGCGCCGACGAAGGATATCGCGACCGGCCTTGGTGGACATGCGGGTCCGGAATCCGTGAACATTGGCCCGTTTCCGGCGGGAGGGTTGATAGGTCCGTTTCATGCCAGATCACGCTCTCTATGGTTATCTTGTTCTTATCGCAGTTTGGCCGGCAGCCTCCGGCAAGGAAACCTAAATATAGCAATATGAGCCGCCAAGCGCAACTCCGAATCTCCCACCCGCCGCCCATAGCCCATTAATAGAGAGGCACCGGAATTCCCTCGTAGGGGATCATTTTCGGTGGATCTTTGATATCGGTTACTGTGCCGCTGGCCCGATCCACCCACACTTCCAGAATTGGAACCCGCCCTACGGCCAGCCGGAGGATGTCTTTGCCCTCGGCTTCCCGGCCCTCGGGGAGGATCGCCCGCGTGTACACGATCTTGAAACGGGTGGCATCGTGTCCTCCCGGATGGAGATGCGCGTGGCGACCGGCTACCTTATGCATTGGGATTTCTGAAATGTACCATTCCACCGGCAGAATGTAATTGATCTCTTTCCAAGCTCTGTGCATTTCCGTTACGGGGCGGCCTTCTTCGGCAATCCGTATAATCTGTCGGATCGAGCTTTCGTCCAGCCGAACCACCGAGACATAGGCAGCGTTTTCGGTGTAGAGCGCAAATAGACTATTGAGGGTCCAGTTTTGTAGGCCGGCTGCAATCAGGAAAGCCACGAAGGCCGAGAGCAGGTAGAATCCTGCGATCATTAGGTATCGCCGAATCCCGCCTCGGGGAAGCGGCGGCAGTTTTTCGGTTAGAGAAATCCGCAAGGGAAGAAACATGCCGGTTGATTGCACATACTCTGAATACATCGAACCGAACTTCCGTTCACATTCCCGCTCTTCGATCTTCGCCAGAAAATAGTAAGCCATGAGGATCGCCACATAGATCAGAAGGACCAGATACCTCGGCCACAGGAGCAGGAGTCCGAATCCGGCTACGGCCAGCGCGGCGTATTGAGGATGGCGGATCCAATTGTAGAGACCGCCCGTCACGGCTACCCGCCTCGTCAGCTTGTAATAGTAGACTTGTCCCGCGCCAACCAGGAAGGCGGCCGAACCAAGCAGGAAGAGCGCGGCTCCCACAAGATTATGGAGATTTAAAATCTGCCATTTCGTCTCGGCCACGACGTGCGGGAGAAACGATCCGCTGAGCCGGGCGAGGATCGGATTCTCGCTTAGAAAGCGCAGCCCGGGCCCATAGGCCGAATAGAAGTAGACGGCAAACGGAGTTGCCATGTAAAAGAACTCGAAGGCGATCAGAAAATAAAACGCGGCCACGGCCCAGAAGCTGCGCCGCACCGTTCTTGCGTTCAACGTCGAATCCGACCCGATGCCGTCCTCTCTCACTTGGCACCGCCTTCCGTGTGATGAGAGGCGAGGTGGGTGCGGCGAAACGCCTCCACGAACAGATTCAATGCCTCTTGGGAATCGCAACCGAAATACTTGCACCACTTATCGCGGAACGCGACGAAGGCGACAATCGGAACAAAGCCGGTGAAGAATTCGTACACCAACTCGCTGGGGGGGACTTGATCCTTGCGGGCAGTCTCGCCGCGAATCACGATATCTGCACAGCGGAAGAGCGCCTCGCTGCCGCCGCGTTCTTTCAGCGTTTCCATCAGCATGATCCTCAGCATCTTCCGCCGCTTTTCGAGAAGCGTGATCTCGTGCCGAACTTTTTCCGATACACCACTCCTTCCAGCCGAGGTTGTATCCTTCCCGAGCTGATCCGTCTCGGCGGCAAGTTCGCCGATGATCCGCTCGAAAAGGGAGTGAATGATGTCGTCCTTGTTCTTAAAATGATAGTAGATCAAGGCTCGATTGACATCGGCCGCGGTGGCGATCCTGTCAATGCTGGTTCCGTCGAATCCCTTCTGGGAGAACAGCTTCTCCGCGACGTTGAGAATTTTCTCGCGGGTGACTTGGCCTTTGGCGGGCGGCATGGCCAGCTCCTTATTTTAACTGAACGGTCAGTTATCAATATATACTTTTTCGGCTCCCCGGTCAACTCGGTCGCCAGCCAAGTTTTGGGGCACGTGTCGGCTGGGAATTGTGCGTAATACATAATTATTATTGGACTTGTCTGCAAAGATGTGACTCTGGAGAGTCACCACTGGGGGGGGCGGGAAGCAGCTTACGCGATCTTCCGGATCACGTTGTTCGGCAACCCGCTCCCGCCCCGCGTATTTCTAAGTATATAGTAGTGAGTTCAGCGCGAAACCTTCTTATGAAGCAGGGATCGGCGTGGACATCTTGTGGGCAACGCGCGGCCATCTCCCGATGATTGAGTCGTGTTCTGCCGTTTGCGCCGCCTCTCCGGCCTCGCCTCTCAGAGCCAAGCCTATGCCTCCGGTCAGAGCTAAAAATTACAATTGTGTAACGGTTGTAAGGTATCTTCAAATGAGAACTTAATGAGTTGACAATCGGGGAGAACGTGTTATATTGTACTGCCTGTCGAGACTTTTGAGTTGCGACCTCGCATACTCTCATACGACCGCAAAGACGTCCGCCGTTTTCCTCTCGCGCTCGGCGTGTCCACATCGCTTAAAAACAGGGAATGAATCATCGCGGTTCATTCTCCTGGCTTGACTGTTGAACGTCCTCTCGGAACGTCTCTATCGGTCCGCCGGTTCGGACTTGCCGTCACTTTCCGAGACTGCACAGATATCCTCCATGCCCCCTGTCGAAGTCCCAGAAGCATTTCAACTCTGGCAATCGGTCCTTCAGGCGATTCAGGATCACGTTCCTGAACAGAGTTTCGCCACCTGGATTCGACCCCTTATTCCTCAACGGCTTGAAAGTAACTCTCTAACGCTCGCGGTTCCCAGTCAATTTCATCGCGAATGGATTGAGAGTCACTACGTGGCTAACCTTGAGGCGGTGTTGGCCGATTTGCGGGGTGAGCCGATTCACGTGAAGTTGCAGGTGTCTTCGCAACCCGCGGCCACCAGCGCACCGCCTCTGCCGCGGGTGACCGCTCCTCGTCCGGTACCCGAAAGCGAGTTTGATTCCCACCTGAACCATCGCTACCAGTTCGAGAACTTCATCGAGGGGAACTCCAATTCTTTCGCGCGCGCGGCCTGCCTGGCCGTGGCCGACGTCTCACGCCGCTGTCCGTGGAATCCGCTGCTCATTTATGGCGGTACGGGACTCGGCAAGACTCATCTGTTACAGGCTATTGGCAATCGTGCGGCGACCCGCAACAAGCAACATCGAGTCTTGTATGCCTCTTCGGAGCGTTTCACCCAGGATTTCATTCGCTCGCTGCAAACCCGCCACACCACGGACTTCTCGCATCAGTATCGTTCGATTGATCTGCTTCTCGTAGATGACATTCAATTCTTCGCCTCGAAAGAGCGAACGCAGATTGAATTCTTCCACGCCTTTAACACTTTGTATCAGAAAGGCAAACGGATCGTCCTCACGGCCGATCGTCCGGTTTCCGAGCTTGCCGGTTTCGACAAGCGGTTGATTTCCCGTTTCGATTCAGGGCTCGTGACCAACATCGAGCCTCCCGACTACGAAACTCGCGTGGCCATTCTCATGCACCGCGCCGAGACCGACGGATTTCCGATCACTCGCGACGTGGCCGACTTCCTCTCCTCAACCGTTACATCGAATATCCGTGATCTTGAGGGTGCGTACGTTACGCTGACGGCCCGTTGCCAGCTCATGCGCTTGCCTCCCACTGTCGAGCTGGCCCACGAAGTGTTGAGGTCGCGTTCCGGTCAGAACGGCTTTCGCCCTCCGGCCGAACGAATTCTGACCGTCGTCGCGGATCACTTCGGTCTCAGTCCCGATGTGCTGCGTAGCAAGTCCCGCAAAAAGGAAATTGTCGTGCCGCGCATGATCGCCATGACACTCATGGCGGAGATGACCTCCCTTTCCTTAAAGGCCATCGGTTCTCATTTTGGCGGTCGCGATCACTCGACGGTGATTCATGCGCGTGACACGATTTTGGACCGCCGTAACGCCGGTGACGAAGATATCATTCGCACGCTCAAGACGTTACGTCAAAAAGTCAATCCACTCACACATCCGAGTGGATTAACATGAAGAAGAGTGGAAAACAGCGGTTTTATTCCGATCTATCAACGACAAACTTGTGTCAGAAACCGAAATTCACAGTGGCTCTGTGACTCCCGGTAGAGAAAACGACTCTTTTCCGCGTACCATATACAGGAGACTTCCCGCGCAGAGTCACGAACCGCCGCACTTTACGCGTCATTTTCCACAAATCCACCATCCCTACAACGACAACGAGAGTTTTTTCTTTCTCTCTTCATTCTCTATCATGAGGCATTCATGAAGTTCAGCGCTTCCCAGAGCAGTCTGCTCAGTGCTTTTCAACTTCTGGCGGCGATTGTGCCGACCAAGAGTCCGATGCCGGTGCTCATGCATTTTCTGGTGGAACTCAGCGGAAAATGGCTGAAGATCACGGCTACAGATCTCGAAATATCCATGGAAACGAAGGTTGAAGTCAACGGCGAGAAAGACGGACGAGCCTTACTTCCGGCTCGTAAGTTTTTGGAACTACTGCGCGATTTTCCCGATGTAAGCATTCACGTTGAAGCGGGAGACAGCGGGAGAATTAAGCTCAAAGCCGATGACAAGAAATACAATCTGGCCGGAGAAAACGTCCAGAACTATCCGAAAGTGCCGTCGCTTGAAAAAGTGGAAGCGTTGAAAATCAGCCAAACTCAGCTTCGACGGATGATCGCGAAGTGCGGGTTTGCCGTGTCACGGGATGAACTGCGTCCGCAGCTTACCGGCGTGTACGCGAAAGTCACGACGGAGGAACTTCGTTTCGTGACGACGGATGGACATCGCCTGGTGAAAATCAACTACCATCACAACGGATTCAGCGGGGCGGCGGCCGAGTGTATTGCTCCGGCGAAGGCGATGCAGAGTGCGGCCCGGCTGTGTGAACGGGAAGGGGATATTGAGATATTCTTCGCCGAGAAGCAAATCGCTTTTCGGGTGGGACCGACGACGATGATCGCCAAGCTCATCGAGGGTCGCTATCCCAACTACGAAGCGGTAATTCCAAGTGAGAACAAGAACAAGCTGACCATGGATCTGGATCAATTTCAGGCGTCGGTGCGACGGGCGGCGATCGTCTCAAACGAGATTTCCCGGCAGATCCGTTTGAAGATCCAGAAAGAGATGCTGGAGATTCTGGTCGAGGACATCGAACAGGGCAACGAGGGCCGTGAGACCGTGCCGTGCAGCTATGACGGCGAGCCGATGGATATCGGCTACAACGCGGGCTACGTGCTGGACGTCCTCAAACAGGTGGACACCGCGGAAGTGGTTTTCGATTTGGGAACGTCCACCTCGGCGGGAATCGTCCGCCCCACGGAACAGGAAGAAAAGGAAGACCTGCTGATGCTCATTATGCCTGTCCGACTGAACTGAGGGCAGGAATCTGTTCGGGAGCTTGGCAGGATAGCAAGAGCGGGCGTGCGGCGCCCGCTCGAATTTTTATCGTAGCTGCCGGTCTTTGACCGGCCTTTTTCTACCACCCCAAACAGATTTGTAATCCATTGTTAAAAAAGAACGTAGAAAGAATCCATATGTAGCGAAAAATTTGTGATTCTCGTTGAAAATCAGTAAATTGATAAGTTAATCCGGACATATCCTCCGTGCGCACGGGCAAGCCTACTCGAATAGACCGAATGCTCGAGAAGCTCTTCGAGCAGAAGAAGTGGCGGCAGGGCATTCGCGCGGCCCGGCTGCGGCTCTCGTGGGAGGAGGTGGTGGGTCCGCAGGTGGCCGCCCACACCAAGCCCGAACACCTGTCTCGCGGCCGACTCTACGTCAGCTGCGACCACGACGTGTGGCGGACCGAGCTCGCCTACCTGAAGCCCGAACTGTTGAAGCGCATCGCCGAAGCCGTGGGCGAAGGCGTGGTCAAGGAGATTTTCTTGAGGTAGGGAGAGATGGATTGTCCTGAACGAAACGAATGGGTGGTGGCTTGGGGACGGAATGCAAGCAGCACAATGAAGCAACGGGGCGGTTGCACGTATATGCGTGGGTCATGGCGTCTGACGGGCATACGAGATACGTACCATCGTGATACAGTCTAACTCAATAAAGAGGAAAATCCTATGAGTACGAGCGATGTGATGTCCTTGATTGCTGCATGGGTTGTTGCTCTTTCAGCCGTTATTGCGGTAATCGTCAATGTAAGAGACTACATGCAACGAAGGCATGATAGACCGGCTCGGAAGACTCGAAGAACGCGCTCGATGGCGCTCTGGGTTCTCTCGGCAGTTCTTCTCGTAATAGCCATAGCCCTGTTTGTCAACGCATACCGTACGGGAACAAATAATTCGGCGGCACAGATCGCCGTCGCTCCGTCGGACACGCTTCGCCGCGCCCTTGTGATTCGAGAGGCGGACAGCTTGGTTTCGATTCGACAAGGCCAGCCATTCAACATGCAACTGACCTCGGCTGCATGGGATGCTTATAATCACCGAAGATATGAAGTCGCGATTTGCATCGCGGACCGTTGCATTGAAGAGTTTAAGGCCTCTGCCGATAAAGAGCAGTCTCAGCTCGAGGTGGCAGCCAATCCACTTCCACCCGTTGGAAAGGTTTCAGATACGGAGAGACAGGCAATTATCGCCCGAGGTGTGCTGAATGACTTTGCAACGTGTCTCTGGATCAGAGCAAGATCAGCTCAATATCTCGGGCGCCCCGATCAAGCCGTGCAGGATTTTCAAGCAACGTCGCGATACACCTACGCCCGCACATGGGACCCGAATGGATGGTTTTGGTCTCCTTCCAAAGATGCCCTTGAACGCTTGAGTGTCATGAAGTAGTGATGCAGAAGCTGAACAGAATTGGATCACGGAGGAGCGTTTGAAGGCGGGCGAGGCGAGGCTTGATGTGTTCGATATCACGGGCCGCCATGTGCAAAC
>JAHJDG010000091.1 GCA_018812265.1 bacterium
ACCTTGATCGGGTCAATTCCCGTCAGAATGTCGAGCTTGGTAATCGCCCACGAGTCCACGCCGTTCACTCGCGCCGAGAACCTCGCCACCACACCGTCGAACCAACCGCACCGTCGGGGGCGGCCGGTGGTGGCTCCGTATTCGTCGCCGCGTTCCCGCAGACTTACTCCTTCAGTTGTCTCCTCGATCTCCGTCGGGAACGGCCCCTGTCCAACCCGCGTCGTGTAGGCCTTAATAATCCCGATCACCCGGTCAATTTTTCGCGGGCCGATCCCCAGACCCGTGCAGGCTCCGCCCGCCGTAGGATTGGACGACGTTACGAACGGATACGTTCCCATGTCAATGTCAAGTAGCGTGCCCTGCGCGCCTTCGAAGATGATGTTCTTTCCCGACCGCACCGCCTCGAAAAGAAGCACCGAGACGTCTTTGACATAGGGATCAATCCGCTGATCAAAGGCCACGTACTCCTCGACGATCGCATCCACGTCCAGCTGCTGAGCGTCATAAACCTTCGATAGAAGACGGTTCTTGTCCTCGACGTTGGCGCGAATCTTCTCGCGCAGAAAGTCGCGATCCAGAAGATCCACGATGCGAATCCCCACGCGAGCCACTTTGTCCACATAGGCCGGACCGATGCCGCGTCCGGTCGTGCCGATCCGGGGCCGGTCGGATTGCGAATCGTTGATCTGATCGAGCAACTTATGATAGGGCATGATGAGGTGAGCCTGATGGCTCACGAACAGCCGGCCCGTGAGGTTTATCCCCAGGCTTTCGATCTGCCGGACCTCGTCAAGCAGAGCCACCGGATCCACAACCACGCCCGCCCCGATCACGCAAACCGTCTGTGGCCAGAGCACCGCCGCCGGAAGCAGATGGAGGACCAGCTTCTGACCGTCGTGAATAATCGTGTGGCCGGCGTTAGCCCCGCCCTGATAGCGGGCCACCACGTCGGCATCGCGGCTCAGGAAGTCCACAACTTTCCCTTTGCCTTCGTCTCCCCACTGTGCTCCCAGAACAACCGTGACCATAAGTGAGATCCTTCAATAAAACAGCCCCGCTCTCGCGGGGCTGCGAGGGCTCGTTTACATGACCGCTATCGGCGTTTGCCTTGCAGGGCTTTGCGCTCAGCCCACTCCAGAACCACGGGAGCAGCCACGAAGATGGAAGAATAAACTCCCGTAATCACACCGACCAGCATGGCAAAGCTAAAGCCGCGCAGAACGGGTCCACTGAAAATAAACAGCACCAGCACCGTTAGGAACACGGTCAGCGAAGTGATGATCGTTCGTGATAGCGTCTCATTGATGCTCTGGTTCATGATCTGGCTGAGCTTCATCTGCCGGAGCTTCTTCAGATTCTCGCGAATCCGGTCGTAGACGACAATCGTGTCATTGATCGAGAATCCGATGAGCGTCAGAACCGCCGCCAGAACCGCCAGCGAGAATTCGACGTGGAAAAAGGAGATGAACGCCAGCGTCACCAACACGTCATGGATCAAAGCGATGATGCCGCCCAGCGCATACTCGAACTTGAATCGCCACGAGATGTAGATCAGCAAGAGAACGATAGCCACCACGGCCGATATGATCGCTTGTCGTCGAAGCTCTTGCCCCACTTTCGGACCCACCACGTCCACGTTGCGGATCTCGGCCGGATTGTCGGGGAAGACCTGGCCAAGCTTGTCCATCACCTGTCGCTGCGTGGCCTCGCTGTTCTCCGCCACTTTCAAACGGATGAGAATTTCGTCCGGACGACCCAGACTGGAAATCGTCTTGACCTCGCCGACCTCTATTCCGCCGAGCGCCGCGCGCACCTGCCCGTCGCTTACCGGACGTGCGAACAACACCTGCATGTCCAGTCCGCCGCGAAAATCAATGGACCAGTTCGCTCCGCGAATGGCGAAACTGATGATTCCGGCCACGATAATGATCGCCGAGATGGTCAGCATCTTCCACCGTGGGCCGATGAAGTCGAAATTGGTCTTGCCGAAAAAATGTACCATTAGATGCTCAGACTCTTGAGTTGCCGGCGTTCGGTGAACGAATCGTAGATGAGTCGGCTGATGAACAGCGATGCGAACAGGTTCACGCAGATACCCACCGTGAGCGTCAGCGCAAAGCCCTTGATCGGTCCCGTTCCGTAGATCAGAAGCACGACGCCGGTGATGGCCGTCGTGAGATTGGCGTCGAAAATCGTCACCATCGCCCGAGCAAATCCCGTCTCAATCGAGGCCCGCACGGTCTTGCCCAACGCGAGCTCTTCCCGGATTCTCTCGAAGATCAGCACGTTGGCGTCCACCGCCATACCCATCGTGAGAATGATTCCCGCGATTCCCGGCATGGTCAAGGTAAACTGGAACATGGCCAGCACCGCCATCAAGAGGAAGATGTTGGTGATCATCGCAATGTCGGCGATGCCGCCCGAACCGCGATAGTAGAGCAGCATGAAGATCGTGACCGCGAAAAACGCGAGCAGAAGACTGGTCTTCCCCGCCGCCACCGAATCGCGACCGAGCGACGGTCCCACCGTTCGCTCCTCCACGACGTGCACCGGCGCCGGAAGTGCGCCGGCCCGCAGCACGATGGCGATATCGCGCGCTTCGGGCATGTCGTCGAGTCCGGTAATCACCGCCGCACCGCCCGGGATTTTGTCTTTGATGTTGGGAGCCATGTACACTTTGCTGTCGAGTACGATTCCCAGTCGCCGGTTCACGTTGGCTCCGGTTACGCGGGCAAACGTCCGCGCACCGTCGCGATTGAACTCGATGTTGACGACCGGCCGGCCCGACTGCTCGGGATCAAAACCCGATCCGACGGTCGCCCGCGCATCCTCCAGAGTTGTGCCCGAAAGTTCCGCCTGCTTCTTGACCAGATAGAGCACCCACAGCTCGCGGCCGTCGGCGCCCGTCTCGGATTTGCTCGACCACAGGAACTCTACGTCTTGCGGAATGTGCTGCCGATTCTCATAGGAAGACAACATGCGAATGACCCGGCTGCGGTTCTGGGCGGGAATCAGAATGTTCTGTGTCCCACCGATGAACAGCGAAAGAAGCGGGTTCTCGGCGCTCATCGTGTCGGCGGTATCCGCGGCCATTTCCTTGAACAGATCCTCGGCTTTGGTCACGCCCGAGTCGGCCGCCGATTTCATCGTGTCGGTCTCGGCCGCTTTCGCAACCGTCGAGTCGGCCACCGCCGTGGTGTCCTTCATCCCTTTCATGCGGGCGGCGATGGCCGCATCGAGCTTGGTCAGGATGTCCTGCGCCCGCTCCGCTTCCACGAGTAACTTGAACTCCAACATCGCCGTCCGGCCGACCAGCTCGCGGGCTCGAACCGGATCTTTCACGCCCGGCAATTCCAAGGCGATCCGGCGGCTGCCCAGCTTGGAGATGGAAGGCTCGGAGACTCCGAACTGATCCACGCGGTTCCGCAGAATCTGCAGCGAGCGATCCACCGCGTCCTCGGCCGATTCTTCAAGTTCCGCGATGATGGTGTTATCCGCCTGACCGGGCTCGCCCCAGTAGCGATTGAGCGAGATGTGCTCGCGAGCCGCAATCTCCCGCAAGGCGTCGAATACCTCGACGTTGCGTTCGGTGGTAGCCTCGCGCAACGCTCGCAACAGGCGTTCGAAGTCGGGATCCTTGCCTTTGGCCTCGTTGTCGAGCATCTTGATCAGATCCACCTCGAGGACCTGATACATTCCCCCCTGCAAGTCCAATCCGAGCTTGATGGCCTTGGGGCGATAATGTTTGATATCCTGGAGGAACTCGCCGCGCATGTATTCCAGCAGACGGATTGCCTCGTTTTTCTGCTCAGGCGGGAGGTCCGCTGCCTCAATTTCGGGTCGGAAATCCACGTCATCGCGATAGATCTCCGTTGCGAGGACTTCAAGCGATATCCCCGAGTGATCGGCCAACTGAACGAGCTTCTCGCTTTCCTCGGTGGTAAGCTGATCGTACTTATAGGTGGGATACAGGTAGTAGACCGCCATAGCGAGGATAAAGAGCAGAAAGATGAAGCGATTGCGGACGGATTTCATGGGAAGATGTTCGAAATTCGAGGTTTACACGTTATCAAGAAACATTAAATATAGCCCATTCCTCACACATTGTCAAGCCTTGCCCCGGCGTTCTCCAGCAGCAACTCCAGAATTCTCTCGAAATTGGCCGGTCGAGGAGCGACAAAACTCAGTTCCTCGCCCGTTACCGGATGCCGGAATCCCAAAGTAGCGGCATGAAGGGCTAGATCGGGAAGGGTCTCTAAAAGGTCGAAATACAATTTCTTCTGAGCGCCCGGAAAGCCACGAAGCCGCTTGTGCCGTCCCCCGTATGTCACATCGCCAAACACCGGATGGCCCAGATGCTCGAGATGGGCGCGGATTTGATGGGTCCGGCCGGTCTTGAGTTGTAGCGAAAGCAGGCTCGTATCCCGATAGATTGCCTCGACTCGGTAGGTGGTAATAGCCACCTTCCCCCCCCGCCGAACCACGGCAAACCGCTTGCGGTCTCCGGGATGGCGGCCAAGCGGAGCATCAATCGTCCCCTCCGGATCCCGGAAATGCCCCCAAATAATGGCGTTATAGACCCGATGAACTTCGCGGGCCGCGAACTGGTCCGTCAGCTTCCGATGCACCTGTTCATTCTTGGCGATCACCAGAAGACCCGACGTGCCCTTGTCCAGCCGGTGAACGATTCCCGGCCGGATCGTCCGGCCCGCGCTGCCCATGCCGAGATAATGCAGGAGCGCGTTGACCAGCGTGCCCGAGAAATGACCGTGAGCCGGATGAGTAACCATGCCCTGCGGCTTGTTCACCACCAGCAGGTAGTCATCCTCGAAGTGAATGTCAAGTGGGATCGCCTCGGGCCGAATGTCGGAGGGCGGCTGATCGCGGAAGAATATCTCCACGTGCTCGCCGGGCCCGATCTTATAGGATTTCTTCGGAACGTTCCCGTCTACGCGAACGAGCCCCGCGTCAATGAGTTCGTGAACTTTGTGCCGCGAAATGGAGGGGAGGGCTTGCTGGAGATAACGATCAATCCGCAACCGGTGTTGTCCGGGAGCCGTGATCAGACGGTAGGGACGGTGAAGTTCCGGCGGATCGCTCATGAGATTCCGTCTCCAGCGGAGAAACGAGGGGGTGGCGGAGAAAAATAACCTGGAACAGCAGCAGCGTGATACCGATGGTGATGCAGGAGTCGGCTACATTGAAAACCGGCCAACGGGCCATGATGAAGTTGGGAAAATCCACGTCCACGAAGTCCGTGACCGTGCCGAACAAGAGTCGGTCAATGGAATTGCCGGCCGCACCGGTCAGGAACAGCGCGATCGGCCAGCGGAGGGGATCGCCGCGACGAATCAGCGTATACAGATAGATGGATAATACGACCGTCGCGATCCAGCTAGACACCATGAGAGTGGAGGGACCAAGAAGTTGAATCCCGAAGGCAACTCCGGGATTCTGAACGTGGGTCAGACGGAGAAAGCTCTTGCCAATTAAAGAGATAGACTCATGCAGCGGGATCGTGTCACGAACCAAGACCTTGGTCACTTGGTCTAATGCCAACACAGCCCCGGCTGTGGCATACCATGGCCAGACCACTCGCCGCTTGCTCATTCGGGTGTATTACTCTCTTCTTCGTGCCGCTTCTTGGCGGCGATACACAAACGCGCGTGAGGGATCGCTTCCAGCCGGCGGAATTCGATGGGGGCTCCGGTCTCCTGACAGTAGCCGTAGGTGTCGTTTTCGATCCGCTCTAACGCCCCGTCGAGAAGCCGCAGCATCTTGCCTTCCCGACTGGCAAACAGAAAGGCCTTCTCACGTTCCTGCGCGTCCGTGCCTTGATCGGCCATGTGATAGCTATAGGTCGAGTTATCACCCGAATACTGGTCGGTTGTCGCTTCCATGGAGCTCTCGCGGAGGTAGGTCAACTCGCGCAAGATATCCTTTCGCTTCTTCAGAATCAGCTCGTGGAAGTACTCTTTCCATTCCGGAGAGTAAACCGCCGGCTTGTCGCTGGCCGACCCCGTCACGGGTTCGGATGAACGCGGGACCTTCCGGGATTTTGTCTTGCCCGCTGGTTTGGCTGTCATGCTGTTCCTGTTATCTGCAGATGGCTATTGATTGTGCGCCGCGATCCGCGACAGATTGACTCCGAAAGGATGGCCATTGGCATCCAGTCTTGTCTCTGCCGCAACTGTATTTAACTCGAAGTCCACCGCCAAAGTTTCCCGGCGAACGTATTCTTCATGAGTTCGCAACGCTCGCTCCAGCTCCTGCGTGTCCGGCGCAATGTGCAGTGCAATACGATCGCTGATCTCGAAACCGGCCTGTTTGCGCAGATTCTGAACGTGGTGAACCACTTCGCGCGCCATGCCCTCGGCGATGAGTTCATCGGTAAGTTCGGTGTCGAGGGCGACCGTCATGAATCCGTCGGACTTCATAGCCAGTCCCGACCGCTCCAAACGACGAATTTGAATGTCTTCAACGGTGAACTCGAATTCGTCGTGACGGAAGGGCTGACCGCTCTCGATGGCTTGAATCTGTTCGTCCGTCAGGGAGGCAATGATCCCGGCCACCTCCGGCATCCGCTTTCCGACCTGCTTGCCCAGAACCTTGAAGTTGGCTGTGGCGCTGCGAGTTACCAGATCTCGATCATCGTGACGTAGTTTCACCGATTTCACATTCAATTCGTCGCCGATGATTTGCAAGAAAGGTGCCAGTGCCTCCTCCGACGACTCATCGGGGACTACCCATACAAGGCTCGTAAGAGGCTGTCTTACCTTGAGGTTACGCTCCTGTCGGAGGGCGCGAGCCAAGGTTACGGCTTCCATCACCCGCTCCATTTGTGTCTCCAGATCGGCGTCGCGCAGGCTTGCTTGGTACATCGGAAACGCAGCTAAGTGCACACTCCCCGGCGAATTTGGTTCCAGTCCGCGAACCAAGTTCTGATAGATGTGCTCCGATAGAAACGACAGGAAAGGAGCCAGCAGGTGGACGAGTTCTCTCAGGATCTCGTAGAGCGTGGCATAGGCAGTCGCTTTGTCGGCGTCGCTCTCCGATTTCCAGAACCGCCGGCGCGAGCGGCGGATGTACCAGTTCGTGAGCAGGTCGAGGAACCGTGAGACGGCTCCCGCCGCCGTCGCCACGTCATAATCATCGAGAGCCGTCGTAACGCGTTCGATCATGCGATGGAATTCGGATTTCACCCACCGGTCCATGAGCGTCGGTTCGAGTTTCGCGTGGCTATCCGGTGTCCAGCGGTCAATCAGAGCGTAGGTCACGAAGAACGAATAGGAATTCCACAACGGCAGGATCACCGCGCGGATCGCTTCGGCGATCTCTTCTTCTCCGAATCGCTTCGCGTTCCACGGATTCGAATCGTAGAAAATCCAGCGTACCGGATCGGCCCCGAACTTGTCGAAGAGCGCGACCGGATCCACGATGTTCCCCACCGACTTGGACATCTTGCGGCCTTCGTGATCGAGGATGAGTTCGGTGCAGATCACGTTCCTGTACGATGACCAGTTCCGCGGATTCGACCAGAAAGCTTCGGCATCGCGATCAGCGCGTTTCTTCGCCTCGGCAATCTGGGCTTTGGCAACGAGACATGAACACGCAAGTAGCGTATAGAACCAGCCGCGCGTTTGATCCAGACCTTCGCAAATGAAATCGCATGGATATTGCTCGCGGAACTGCTCGACTGATCCCGGCTCGGCGGGATAGCCGAACTGTCCCCACGGCATCAGCCCCGCGTTGAACCAACTGTCGAGCACGAAATCCTCGCGCCGCATCTCCCGGCCATCCTTCGCCTGCAAAAGGATCTCGTCAATCTGCGGCTTGTGCGGATCGAAATCCTCAGGAAGTTGGCCGCCTGATTTCTCTACCAGAGCGCGCAACTCGGCGATACCTTCCACGCACACGGCCTCATCGCCATTTTCGGTTGACCAAACCGGAAACGGACTTCCCCAGTAGCGTTCGCGCGTTACGTTCCAATCGGTGATGTTCTCGAGCCAGTTGCCGAATCGCCCCTCGCGGATGTGATCGGGTTTCCAGCCGATCAGATGGTTCGCTTCGATCATCATTTCTTTGAGTGCCGTCGTGCGAATGAACCACGCCGGACGGGGAAAATACATGAGTGGACAACCCGTCCGATAGTCGAACGGATAGCTGTGAGTGTACTTCTCCTTGGCGATCAGGAGACCTTTCTCTTGCAGTGCCTTCAGAATGTCCACGTCGAGCGTTTCATCGCGGAACCAGCGGCCGGCGAACGCTGTCGCCTCGGGACGAACATGCCCAGTCCAATCAACCACGCAATAGATTGGGAGGCCGAGTTTGCGAAGAATTCGGAAATCGTCTTCACCGTAATAAGCCAGATGAACAAGACCGGTACCATCTGCGGCGGTCACATAATCATCGCACACGACGGTAAAAGCTTGATCACCTGCTCTTGCCAAAATAGCACTATCCTGTGGATTCTGCCAATCCCACATCGGTTCATATTCTCTTCCCGCGAGTTCGCTGCCCTTCTGATGGCCGACGATGTGATGCTCGCCCAGCATAGGTTCGAGAGCCAGATGCCGCGCGTGGGCGAGGATCAACCGCTCGCCCGCCTTGCCCGTGTCACAGTCTTTCTTCAGTTCGACGGTAATGTATTCGAGATCAGGATGCACTGCCACCGCGAGATTCGAGAGTAGCGTCCACGGCGTGGTCGTCCACGCGGTCAGGAACGTATTCGGTGCGTCCTTCAGGCGGAATTTCACGTAGAGCGTGATGTCGGTCACATCCTCATAGCCCTGTGCGACCTCGAAATTCGAGAGCGTGGTTCCGGTGCGCGGGCTATAGGCCATGACTCGGTAGTCGCGATAGAGATAGCGAGGAGACTGTTCGAGCCGCAGTGCCTGCTCGCGCGCTTCCCCTTCGAGCTCCAGATTCCATGCCTGCTTGAGCGTCCACCAGTCAGACTGAATATAATAGGGATGATAGGTGGCGTAGGCGTTGTCGAGATCCACGAACCGGCCGATCTTGCGAATCGCCGTTTCCCAGAGTTCTCGATAACGAAAGACAGTCTGGCGGCAGTAGTCAATGTAGTTCTGCACGCCGAAATCCGTCACGTCGCGCTTGGACTTCAGCCCGAGTTCCTTGTCGGCGGTGAGCTCGATTGGCAGGCCGTGCGTGTCCCATCCCGCTTTCCGCAGCACACGATAGCCCTGCATGGTCTTATAGCGCGGCCACAGGTCTTTCAGCGCCGACTGCATCATGTGTCCCACGTGCGGCACACCGTTGGTTCCCGGCGGCCCGTCGTAGAACACATAATCTCCCTTCGGCGCTGGCCGCTCCACCGACTTCTCGAAGATGCGGTTCTCCTTCCAGAAATCGAGCAATTCGCGGTCAATCGCCGGAAGATCGAGTTTATTGGGGATAGGTTTCAGCATCTATCTGACTGTCATTCTGAACGAGGCATCAACAGGGTGTCATTCTGAACGAAGTGAAGAATCTCTCTTACTCTTCGGGTGGGACGAGCGGTTCAATGAGTCGAATCAACTCGGGCACATCTCGTTGAATGATCTTCCACACAAGATCGTAGTCCACTTTGTCGTATTCGTGAATCAAACGATGTCGGAGGCCAGCCATGCGACCCCAGGGAATCTCGGGATGATCCCGTTTCAAGTCTTCGCTGACCAGACGCGCGGCCTCTCCAATAATCTCGAACAGGCGGGTTATGGCAAGTTCGGTGCGGAAGTCCTGTTGGAAATCGTTCCCGGTCATGCCTTCCGTCAGCTCGATGACGGAACGGGCTGCATTGAGAATGTCCAGAAGTCGTGAGCTATCGCGTGACATAAACCGGTCTGGCTGATGACAAGATATTGCGACGGCGGATGTAGTTCCGGCTGCGTTCGACGGTCGTTCTAAGTACCAAGTCCACTTCACGACCAAGCATCTGCTTCAGTTCTTCCTCGGCGTCAAGGACATCCCAAAGTGAGACATCTGCATTGGAATCAAACGTCACCAACACGTCCACGTCGCTGTCGGGGCCGAAATCGTCGCGCAGAACCGAGCCGAACAGAGACAGCTCGGTAATCTTCCACTTCTGGCAGAAGGCTTCGAGCTGTGCGCGGTCTATGTCAAGGTGGGAGGGAAGAGGTTCCATGATCTATTCGTTTTCTTTATCTATCGCGGCGGCAGGCATCTTGAGTCTTTGCCTGCCCCACTTGAGGAGGCTTAGCTGGGCACGCGAAACCGGAAGACGCATGCCGCGGCGATTTCAATGGTTCACGCCATTCCGGGCGGATCGGGGGATTCGCCTCGGCGATAAGATCGCACGGCCGTGCGCGGCTACCATTCGAAAGGGGTCTAGTCACTTCAAGCCAGGATTGAGTTGCATCGCTCTATCGTAGGCACGAAGTGCTTCAGTATTGCGCCCAAGCGCATCTAAAGTGATTCCCTTATTATACCATGCCTCGGCATAGTCCGGCTTCAGCTGAATAGTCCTCTCAAAGGCGTAAAGGGCGCCTGCCCAGCCCTCAAGGTTACCCAGCGCCAAACCTTTGTTGTACCATGCATCGACGTAATCTGGCTTCAGTTGTGTAGCTCTCTCGAAGGCTTGAAGGGCTTCTGCGAAGCGTCCAAGTTCGTTAAGCACGACGCCTTTGTAACACCACGCCTTAGCATAGTCTGGCTTTAATTGGATTGCCTTCTCATAAGCTTGAAGAGCGTCGCTATTTCGCATAAGCACTCGTAGCGCGAGACCTTTATTATACCAAGCTTCAGCGAGATCCGGCTTCAAATCTATTGCTCTATCAAAAGCCTGAATGGCTTCAATATACCGTCCGAGCTTACTGAGCGTAGAACCCTTATTGCACCACACTGCAGCGTACGTAGGCCTCAACCTTATTGACTGCTCATAGGCTGAAAGCGCAGCGCTATCATTCTTGAACGCATTATAACAATAGCCGACATAGAAATAGGCTTCAGGAAAATCAGGTTTGATTTCAATTGCTTGGTGGAATTTCGTGAAAGCCTGCTCAATTTCCTCAGCCCACATAAGATTGAGACCAGATTGATATAGGGTTTCGGCGAGGATGTTCTTCGGAATAGGCTCAGAAAGTGTCCGCTTAGGTGCTGAACGCACAACGGATGATACAAGACTACTGACACGTTCACCCGGAATCGCGAAGTTGAGGTTCTGTCCATCTATAATTGTCCCCATTGCGACGCCAATAACGTTTCCCTTCATATCTACTACCGGACCGCCACTGGAACCGGGCGAAATCGGCGCAGTGATCTGAACAATGTTGCCGAAACCTTCCACATTTCTCACAGCCGATACAATCCCGTCCGAGACCGTCAACTCCAATCCAAGCGGGCAGCCAATGACGATGATGCTCTCTGCTGTTCTCGGCAACACAACATTTACCGGCAATACTCGCACTACCTCAACCGGCACATCAACAGACAGCACGGCGAGGTCGCCCTCCATATCCTCTGCGAGTACTGCCGTGACAGGATGCAATTTGCCATCGGATGTCTTGATGTCGAGGCTGCTGGCTCCTTCGATGACGTGAAAATTGGTAACGACATCACCCTTGTCATTCACGAAGAAACCGCTACCCTGAGCAATAGCCTCGCCGGTCTCATCATAAGTCAAGATGACCACCACCGACGGCGATATCCGTTCAACGATGTCAGGCAAGGATTCCTGTGCGAAGATAGGAGAAGCAGCCCCCGCGAAGATTAAGAAGAACAAGGCCTGCAATGCAGTATGACGCGATCCCATATCTCCCACCTCTTGTTTACAGCATGCCTTTACCTGACAAGATAACTACGCGAATTACTGTTAATAATTTCAATTGGATCTATTTCGTTCTTCACAAAATAGCACTTGACGTTACATAAAGTGTGGTCACAAAGCCTATACAAGAATTTCTCCGGGTATAGAAGCTCCAATGTTTGTTGCCCTGTGAGTAAGTTCTCCGTTGGGCAATAAACCGGCTCGTCTTCATCTTCATCAGGACCGTCAAAGTCGCCAAACCGTGATCTAAACTCGTGCGCAAGTGCATTCCGTTCTCCGTATAGCAAGTGTGAGTGTTTGAACCTCTCGGGACCCAGTTTGGGTAATTTCTTTTCACTCGTATAGTGGAAGCATACGGGATTACCAGAGCAGTCCTTGGGCCAGTATTGAACGAAGTCCTCAAAGAATGGGTCTTCGCTTATTTTTCTCTGTGAAGTCTTATGTACTTCCGTCTCAACCCATTCCAGCAGCTTCTCAAATCTGTCTTTGAAACTGTTCGTTTCCAGCCACGTGGATGGTTTTGGAACTTCTTCTTCCGCATTGCTTCCTTTTTCTTTGAGTAGTTCCTGCAACACCTTCTGCAATTCAGGCAAGCTTATACGGTTTGAATCGTTCCAGTCAGAAAACTTTTCAATAAGCGATGCAAAGCTGAAGTTTGGCACTGAATTTGAAAGAGCTTCAAGAAAGGTGACATATAGGATTCTCCTATAAGCTCGAGCATAAGCATCTGATTTGGAAATCTCCAAAGACCTGATATGATCTCTGTGACTTTGGAAGGTATCAATGAATCTACTGATACGCCTGTTTCGGTGCTGCGAATCGGTTTTTGATTTGTCCATATTCAATAGACAGTTTCACATCCTTCCAATCAACCCCATCATGATCTTGGTCATTTTGGGTTCGGCTTCATTGGCGGTGCGGTAGATTTCGGGGATGTCGGCGGGCTTCAGGCAGTCGGCAAAGCCTTCGTCGGTGACGATGGACATGCCGAAGCACTCCATGCTCATGTGCCGTGCCACGATCACCTCGGGAACCGTGGACATTCCCACCACGTCCGCGCCGATGGTGCGCATGAACCGGTACTCGGCGCGCGTTTCGAGATTCGGTCCAGCGACGACCGCGTACACTCCGCGCTGCACCTTGATTCCCAGCTCCATCGCGACTTTCTCGGCAATTTCGATCAGCCGCCGGCAATAAGGCTCGCTCATGTCGGGAAAGCGCGGTCCCAGGTCATCGTGATTGGGTCCGATGAGCGGATTATCGCCGAGCAGATTGATGTGATCATCCATGATCATCAGATCGCCCGCCCGGTAGAGCGGATTCACGCAGCCGCACGCGTTGGAGATCAGCAGCACGTTCACGCCCAGCGCCTTCATCACGCGCACCGGAAACGTGATCTGCTGCATCGTGTAGCCTTCATAGTAATGGAAACGGCCCTGCATGGCGATCACCGACTTCCCGGCCAGCATTCCGAGATGCAGCCGTCCTTCGTGTCCTTCCACCGTCGAGTGGACGAAGTGCGGGATCTCATGATAGGGCACGACTGCGTGGGCCTGAATCTCCTTGGCGAGACCGCCCAGCCCCGTTCCGAGGATGATTCCCACCTCCGGGGAGTGCTTGATATGGGGCTTCAGTGCCGCAGCGGTTTCAGCGATCTGCGTCTTTAGATCGGGCATCGGGAACCTCAGGAGATTCTTGTTCAATCAAATCTATCAACTCCGATTGCGACTTGAGCAGAAACCGGAGCCGTTTCACGAACGCGTCACGATGGAGCTTCAGCGCGCGCAGCTCTTCGCGGAGGGCGAGGCTTTCCCGTTCCGCCGCCAGCTTGATGTGTTCGGCGTCGGCGTGGGCCTCGCGAAGGATTTGCTGCCGTTCGCGATCCGCCATTTCGTGCGCCGAACGCTGATTCTCCTGCGTAGCAACCAAAGAGTCGCGGAGGCTCTGCTCCATTTCCTGATACGCGCTCAGCTTGGCGGAGTAGATGCGGCTCTGTTCGGCCAGCGAGTTCACTTGCGATTGCAGATCGGCGATCTCATCGGCCAGCCGTTCCAGAAACGCGCGCACCTCGGCCGGATCGTAGCCGCGCAGTGACCGGCTGAATTCGTGGCTGGAAATGTCTACCGGGGATAAACTCATTACGGACTCCGTGTGCCAAATAGGGCCGTTCCCAATCGAATCTCCGTCGCACCTTCCTCGATGGCGATGGGGTAGTCGCCCGACATTCCCATCGAAAGTACCGACCAGTGCGACGGATGCAATTTCTCTTTCACTTCCTGGAATCGTTTTCGTAGTTCGGCAAAACTGCGGCGAATCGAGTCTTCGTCGTCCACGTTAGGTCCGACGGTCATGAATCCCGCCAGCCGCAGACTGGGGAGCGGAAGAATGGATTCGGCGAGGGACAGAACTTGATTCGGCGGAATGCCATATTTCTGTGGCTCGCCGGACGTATTCACCTCGATTAAAATCCGAACCGCTCGACCCAGTTCATCGGCTACTCGATCTATCGCTTGGGCAAGGTGAAAACTGTCCACGCTGTCAACGGCCGACGCAACCTGCAGTGCTTTGCGCACCTTATTGGACTGCAAGTGTCCCACCAGGTGAAGGGTCGCTTCATGGCACTCCCGTTGTACCTTCCCATCCCCAAGTTTATCAAGCATTTCCTGAACCCGATTCTCTCCGAAATGACGAATCCCCAAGGCATAGGCATTGCTTATATAACTTGCCGGGAAGGTCTTGGTAATGGCAACCACCGTAACTTCACTGGGGGAGCGGTCGGCTTGCCGGCAAGCGGCGACAATGCGATCCAGAACGATATCATGGTTTGTTCGAAGTGCTGTGTCCATTGCGGCGAAGGGCAACCGGATATGTCAGCCAAACCAATAATATAAGCCTATCTCCCCAAATCTGCAACCAAGTTCTATCTTCACAAGAACTGTGGCCGATTAGCTTCACTGCAAGCCAACAATTTAACAATATTTTACTTAAGAATCAATTCCATAAAGATAACCACCTTTCCGAGACGTAGTTTTGGGTTCGAAAACGATCCCATGATGCAGCCACGTGTTGACTAAACGAGTTGATTTAGCTATAAAAAATGCCTACATTCGGTCAGATGGAAAGGCAGGAGGAGAATGCCCGCTGCCAAACTCTGTTAACCTACTGTGTCCATGATGGTTGGGAAGTTCTGCGGCTCCCAGCCCGAAGACCACTAAGCCTTCGGAGCTCTATGAGATCGGCCCTTTTTAACCTCGCAGCGTTGGCCTTGTTGGCGGCCTTCGTTTTCGGCGGCTGCGCCAGCGTCTCGACCACCAACCGCACATCTTCCGGAACCAGCCGCGCTCACCGCGCAGCCCTCGACTTCAGCAAGCTGACCGAGCGGGAGAAATGGAATCTGGCCCGTGAGAACTTCACTCTGGCTCAGCGTGAAGAAGCCCGCAAAAGCAACGAAGCTGCCGTTCGCTACTATGAGACGGTGCTTGAGCTTCTCGGCAGCCTCGACATGGCTTCGATTGAGATTCCCACACAGCGCGTACTCTCATTTCAGCGCAAGGTGCTGAAGAGTTACGACCATTTTCTGGCGTCACTCGACAAACTTCCCGCTTCGGCCGGTGCGGAAGCGGTGCTGGAAGCCAGCACCATCGGCGAAGGCTCGCCGAACGAAGACTTATTTAAGGGAACGGGGGCCGACCGCGATCAGACTCCGGTGGAAATCAGGCCCAATGCTCCGCCCCTCCCCGGTGTCCCATTGGGGACGAACAATCAGGTGGCCGGCCAAATCAACTTCTTCATGAACAAGGGCCGGAACGTGATGCTGAAGTGGATGGAACGATCAGCCCGTTTCTTCCCTCGGTTGAGACCCATTTTACGGGAAGAAGGGATCCCCGACGAAGTCATGTTTCTGGCCATGATCGAATCGGGACTCAATCCCCGGGCTTATTCCTACGCTCACGCGGCCGGCGTCTGGCAATTCATTCCATCCACGGGGAGAATCTACGGTCTGGAAGTCAATTCCGTCTATGACGAGCGACTCCACGTCGAGGCGTCCACCCGCGCGGCGTGCCGCTACCTCAGAAAGCTGTATGAACAGTTCGGGGACTGGTATTTGGCGTTTGCGGCGTATAATTGCGGAGAGCTGCGGGTCGAACGCGAAGTGAAGCGCAGCGGAACCCGCGACTACTGGAAACTGCATCGTCTGCCCCGCCAGACCCGGGGATACGTTCCGGCCTACTTGGCCGCGCGGACGATTTACGAGAATCCCGCGCGCTACGGTTTTCCTCCTCTGCCCGCCGAAGAGCCGTTTGAATGCGAACGCGTGTGGATTGACGGCGCGTATAAGCTGGAACACGTCGCCGACGCGGCCGGCCATGATGCGCAAGCCGTGAAAGACTTGAATCCTGAGTATCTGCGAGGGGTGACGCGCCGGGACGCATCGAACATGGTGCGTTTGCCCCGCCCCGCAAGCGGCGATTTCGATACGCGCTTGGCCAAGATGCCGGAGACGGTCGTCAAGCCCACCACCGTCCACCACGTGCGTAAGGGTGAGACCTTAGGCCGGATCGCCCAGCGCTATGGTACTTCGGTTTCGGCGATCCGATCTCAACCGGAGAATCGAGGGATCAAACCCAATCGCCTGCGCATCGGCCAGAGGATCGTGGTGCCCGTTCCTGACATCGCCTCAAGTTCGCCGAAGCCCTCCCCGTCGTCCGCCAAGCAGGTCGTGAACAAGACGGCGTCGTCCGACACCAACCATGAAATTATCTATACCGTCCATCGCGGTGAAACGCTCGGGAAAATCGCCGGGCAGATTGGCGTCTCGGTGGATGAGATCTGCCGCCAGAACAGCATTCGCGACGCGGATGAAATACAGCCGGGACAGAAACTGCGGATCCGCGTGGCCGGGGATGAGCCGGTGGCAAAGGCCGAGCGGTCAACGCGAGTCCACACCGTTCAGCCGGGAGATACGGTGTGGTCTATCGCCCAGACTTACGGACAGGATTATCAAAAAATCCTTTCGTGGAATCGCCTGCACAGACGGAGCACAATTTATCCCGGTCAGCAACTTATCGTTGATAAAGATTAAAGGGCCTGCCGGGTGGGCTGATGAATGGCGCACGCGACGGGTAAAATCGGGGCTGGAGGCACGGGCATAGCGACGGTTCTCACAGACCTATTCTGGAGGAACCATCATGACCAAGCATGATCTGGTGGATCGGCTGTCGGACGGTGTCGGGCTGCCCAAGCCCGAGATCCAGGCGGTGGTGGATGGATTTCTCGCCCTGGTGATGGACGCGGTGTCCAGCGGCGAGCGGGTTGAACTGCGACGATTCGGAGTGTGGAAACCCGTCAACCGTAAAGGACGTCATCTGCGGACGCCCGACGGAGCGCACGAGATTGACCTTCCCGATCGGCCCACGGCCGTTTTCATTCCGGCCGCGGAATTCCGCTCGCGGATGAGCACTCTGACTTTGGATTCGCCCGATTGACCCGGAACGGCATGATCCTGCGGGCGGAGCGGATCGCCGCGCGTAGCCACGATTCGGATGGCTTGCCAAAGGAATACGTTCGCGCCGCGGTTCCGATCTCCCGAAAAAGAAATCACAAGCTCATTCTGTTACAATAAATCGAACCGAAGTTCGCGCTCACTATCGAGCGTGAACGATGAAAGGAGAACTGCCTTTGCCCTGTGGAAGAAAGCGCAAGCGGCACAAAATGGCCACCCACAAGCGAAAGAAGCGCTTGCGCAAGAATCGTCACAAGAAGAAACTTCGCTGATTCTGCGGTACCAGGTAACGCCACCTTTACCGGGGAATGGCGCCGTGGTTGCCGGAATGGGCCTTGTTTCGATGAGGCCCTTCCGTTTTTGTGAGAGACCGTCCCCGGCCGTCGGTTCCCCGTACCGGGATTGATCCGCTCCTTCCGGTCCGATGCTTCAAGAAAAAGTCTACTCCGTGACGGAGATCACTCGCGAGATCAAGCGGGTGATCCATGAAGGATTCGGCACGCTGTGGGTCGAAGGCGAGATCTCTGGCTATAAGCGTCACACGTCCGGCCATCATTACTTCACCCTGAAAGACGGCAGCGCGCAGATTCCCTGTGCCATGTGGCGCATGAACGCGTCCCGCCAAACCTTCCCGCCGCAAGACGGCATGAAGGTGCAGGCGTGGGGGAATCTCGAAGTCTACGAGCCGGCCGGCCGCTATCAACTCATCGTCGTTCAGCTGCGTCCCGCCGGCGTCGGCGAATTGCAGCGCGCGTTCGAGGAGCGGGTGGAGAAGCTGCGCGCCGAGGGCTTGTTTGCGTTGGAACGCAAGCGCTCCCTACCGAAGTTTCCGCGGGAGATCGGTTTGGTAACCTCCGCCGACGGAGCGGCGCTGCAGGACATGCGAACCGTGGCCGCCCGCCGCTGGCCGGCGGCGCAACTGATTCTCGCGCCCGTCAAGGTACAGGGTGCCGGTGCGGCAGAGGAAATCGCCGCCGCCGTTGACCGCTTCAGCCACGAAAACCGCGTGAATGTCATCGTAGTCGGTCGGGGCGGGGGATCGCTGGAAGACCTGTGGGCGTTCAACGAAGAGATCGTTGCCCGCGCCATCTACCGCAGCCGGATTCCGGTGGTGTCCGCCGTCGGACATGAAGTGGACGTAACCATTGCCGACTTCGTGGCCGACGTGCGAGCGCCCACGCCGTCGGCGGCCATGGAACTGGTGCTTCCCGACCGCCCGGAAGTTGTCGAACGTGTAGCGGATTTGGCCCGCCGGCTCTCGTCGCGGCGAGCGCAGCTCCTGCGATCTCTCCGCGAACGCTTGACCTCGCTGCGGAGTCACTGGGCTTTGCGGCAGCCGGTCAACGTGGTCTATCTGGCCAGTCAGAGATTGGACGAAATCCGCGCGCGATTCGTTTCGACCTGCCTTCGCTCGCTGAGCGACCGGCGGGGGCGGATCGAACGACTGAGCGAGCTGGCCGGAGTGCTCAGTCCACAAGCCATGCTCGAACGCGGCTATTCCATCGTGCGCGATGAAGTCGGCCGGGTCGTGCGAGACGCCACGGAACTTCAAGCAGGAGGATTCGTTTCCCTGACGTTTGCCAGGGGCGAAGCCGACGCGGAAATACGAACGGTTCGACGGACGGAATGCTATCATGACCGAGAAAACGAAGCGTAAGGAAGAGCCTGTCGGCGAACCCGGGTCATTCGAAGACGCCATCGAACGTCTGGAGACTCTGGTTGCCGGGCTTGAATCCGGCGAGGTTCCTCTGGAGAAATCCGTTAAGGCGTTCGAAGAGGGGCAACGACTCATCGCCTATTGTGAAAAGACTCTGAAGGCGGCCGAACAGGCCTTGAAACAGATTGCGGCCGACGCCGACAAGGCGTTGGGAAACCGCGATGAGCCGAAGTAGCGTCTAAGCAAAGCGAGACCGACGCATGATTCTGGGACTTATGGGCAATCTGTCCAAACCCAGCTTCCGGGAAATCCTGCCCGGGCTGGTGGCGAATCTGCACGCGCGGGGCGTGAAGTTCGTTCTGGATGAGGCCGCCGCCCAGGGACTCGATCTCGCTCCGGCCGAAAAAGCCCCTGCCGAACAGTTGGCCGACGTCGCGTCGGTGATGCTCAGCTTCGGCGGCGACGGCACGTTGCTCCGCACCGCGCGAACGGTCGGGCCGCGTCCCGTTCCCATTCTCGGAGTGAATCTCGGACCGGGATTGGGCTATCTGACCGAAGTCGGCCTGAACGACTTGCCCCGCGTGCTGGATCGCGTGCTTCGGGGGCAATTCGTGATCGAGCAACGGATGCGTCTCAGCGCCAGCGCCGAGCCGGATCCGTCGCTGGTCTGCAACGCTCTGAACGACATCATCGTCGGCCACTCGCCCATCTTCCGCACGATGCGCATCGAGGTGATGATTGACGGAAAGCCGGTAACGACCTACCGCTGTGACGGATTGATTGTCTCCACCCCGACGGGATCAACGGCCTACACGCTGTCGGCGGGCGGGCCGATTATCGAGCCTACGCTGCAAGTCATGATCGTCACGCCCATCTGCCCGCACACGCTGACGATGCGCCCGGTGGTCATCTCGGCTCATCGGACCGTCGAGATTCGACCGGATGAAGACGGCGTGCTGGCCGCCGACGGGGACAACGTGCGAGCGGTCCGCGCGGGGGATATTATCCGAGTGAGCCGTTCATCGTTCTCCACGTTGATTGCCGTTGTGACCGACCACGATTTCTACCACGTGCTGCGCGCCAAATTACAGTGGGGCACGGCCGGCTTTGAACCGCTGACCTAACCGCGAGCGACGATGGGACTATTTGACCGCCTCAAGAAAGCGTTTCAGAAAACCCGCGAAGCCCTGGGGGAGAAGATCTCGGCCGTGTTTTCCGCGGGCCGCAAGCTCGACGCGGAACTGCTGGCCGAGCTGGAAGACGTTCTGCTCGCTTCCGACGTGGGCGTGGACACGACCGATCAGTTGCTCGCGGAACTACGGGAAGCGGCGAGCGCGGATGGCGGAAAGACCCCGCCCGAATCGTTACTTCGGCAAGCCATCGCGGACGTGCTCCGTCGGGCCGAGGGAATCGCGCCCGTCCTGCATGATCCTCACGTCGTGATGGTCGTGGGCGTCAACGGCACCGGCAAAACCACCACCGTCGGCAAACTCGCGCAGGTTTACAAACAAGACGGCAAGTCGGTGGTC
Source organism: bacterium (assembly GCA_018812265.1). Lineage (GTDB taxonomy): Bacteria > Electryoneota > RPQS01 > RPQS01 > RPQS01 > JAHJDG01. The sequence continues at coordinate 20,475 of JAHJDG010000091.1, forward strand.
GTGGCGGCGGCCGACACCTTCCGCGCCGCGGCAATTGAGCAAATGCGGATCTGGGCCGAGCGCTCGGGAGTGCAAATCATCGCCGGTTCGCCGGGCGGTGACTCGGCGGCGGTGGCGTTCGACGCGCTGGATGCCGTGGTGAGCCGGAAATCAGACGTGCTGCTCATTGATACGGCCGGCCGACTGCACACCAAAGCCAACCTGATGAAGGAGCTCGAAAAAGTCTCGCGCGTTCTGAAACGAAAGATCGAGTCCGCGCCCCACGAAGTGCTGTTGGTGCTTGATGCCACCACCGGACAGAACGGTGTGAATCAGGCGATCGAGTTCACCAAGGCCGCTCCCGTTACCGGACTCGTGCTGACCAAGATTGACGGAACCGCCAAGGGCGGCGTGATTCTCGCCATTGCCAAACAGCTCGGAATTCCCATTCGCTACGTCGGATTCGGCGAAGGAATCGAGGATTTGGCCCCCTTTGACGCTGACAAGTTCGCCGAGAGTCTGCTCGGCGACGTTCGCACGTCACCCGTAGAGGAGTCGTAGATGCCCCGTCACATTCACGTCTCGCCCGACGCCTCTGACCTGCGGTTCGTTGTTCTCTGTGCGCGTTTCAATGAAGAGGTCACTCGCGCGCTGCTGGACGGTGCGCTGAGTGCGTTGCGCGATCATCACGCCCCGGATGAGTCCATCGAAGTGGCTTGGGTTCCCGGATCGTTCGAGTTGCCGCTCGCGGCCAAAGTCGCCGCCAAGCGCCAAGACGTCTCCGCCGTGATTTGTCTGGGAGCGGTCATTCGCGGCCAGACTCCCCATTTTGACTTCGTCAGCTATGCGGCGTCCACCGGAATTGTGCAGGCCGGTTTGGAGTGCGGCAAACCCATTACGTTCGGCGTGCTGACCACCGATACGCCCGAACAGGCGTTCGAGCGAGCCGGCGGCAAGCTCGGCAATAAGGGCGCGGACGCCGCCCTGGCGGCGATTGAAATGGCTTGTCTGGTCTTGCGTCTGGGAGAGAATGCATCGTCCTTGTGAGCAGTCTGGAAAACACACCAATCGTTCACCTGCGAGGACTTGAACCATGAGGCTGGTTTGTCTGGTGCTCACCGCAAGTCTGTTTCCCGTGATCGCGTTCGGACACGCCTACGAATGGACGACGTTCACGTCCACCTCGGACGTCGTGGACATGATGGTCAGGGAAGGACACGTCTGGACGGCAACCCGCGGCGGACTTTCCGACTACGATCCCGCGGTCGGATCCTTTGAAACCTACACCAACACTCGCGGCCTGGCCATGAACGAGTGTGTGGCGCTGGGTCGCGACGCACACGGTTATGTCTGGGCCGGTTTGGCCGACGGCCGCATTACGCGGATTCATCCCGAGACCGGACAGGTGAAGCAGGTGGCGGACCTCCGGGGCGAAGTGTTCGAGATTACGGACATCGTCGGAGTGGGCGACGAGGTCTTCGTCGGGGGAAACAACGGCGTCTATCGCTTCGCCTACTACAGTGTGGTGGACAACTACCGGGTCCTCGAACCGATCAAGGTCCTCGGAACTTTTCCCGGCGAGGCGCGGGTGGCCTGTCTGGCCGAGTACAACGGCTATTTGTATGCCGGCACCCGCTACGGTATCGCCCGCGCCCGACTCGACCTCTCGCATTTCAGTCCGCCCGATTCGTGGGAGACGATTACTCCGGGAGCCAGCGATCTTCCCGAGGGCAACCTTCGCACATTCGGTGTGGATTCGCTGCTGTGGATTGTCTCGCCGTCCTATGTCGTGGCCTTCGACGGATCGAACTTCGTGTGCCAATCGTCATTTGCCGGAGTGGTGGCGATCACCGGATGCGCGTCCGGGTCGCCGGCGGCCGCGACGGAGAGCGCCGTCTATCGTCTGGTAGGTGATCCACCGGATTGCCAATGGGTATTGAGGGATACAACCAACCTCGGCCGTGTACGCGCGTTGGCGTGTGGCGAGAGCACCGACGATTTATTTGTCGGCATTGGTGACAACGACTTCGGCGGCGGAGGTGTTTCCTTTCTCGCGACCGATTCTTTGGGACAACATTTCAGTTCTCCCATCAGCGCTCCCGGCATCGGCGGAAATCAGATCGCCGCGCTCGGTGTGGACAACCGCGGGCGGTTGTGGGCCGCCGGCGCCGGCTTCACGTCCGGTGTGTACATGTACGATGGAACACGCTGGACGAACTATTCGCGCTCGACCGGCTACACCAATCCGTTTTTCCAGGATAGTCCAACCGCCATCGCCTTCGATAATTTCGGACAGGCTTGGGTGTCCACCTACGGCGGGGGCGTTTGCTGGTTCACGGCCGACACATTCGTAGTGTTCAACACGCGGGATTCCGCTGGCTTCAGCCGCGAAGGACCGCGAGTCATCGGAATCGCCGCCGATACCAACTATGTGGTGGGTCGTGTGGCAAGGAGCTCGGATGGCGATATCTACATCACCAACCGACTTGCCTTCGACCATTTCCCTCTGGTGCGCGTTCCGGCGGAGTGGATTGCCCGCGGCAACAATCCCGACATATGGGAGTATTATACGCCCAATCCAAATCCCATCGGCCACTATGAAGTCGAGGAAGTGGTGGTGGATCCGATGGGTCGAATCTGGATGGGCGCGTCACGCGACGGCTTGGTTACCTATGTGCTGGATCGCGGCAATCCGTCTTTCCCGTCCGACGACAGTTGGTTCTCGTACCAACCGAAGAACCGCCAGGATCCGGTGACGTGCTTCGAGGACATCACCGCTCCGGTTCGCGACTGGGACGTGGATCGGCAGGGCTACCTGTGGATCGCCACCATCAACGGAGCCTATTACACACAGGGCGGCGTTCCGTTTGATTTGAACCAACTTCGCTTCATCTGTACCGTGGATCTGCCGGTCGGCAATCAGGTGAATGCCATTCACGTGGATGCGCACGACAACAAGTGGTTCGGCACCGATCAGGGGGTCGCGGTGCTCGACAAGAGTTTCAGTTGGGTTCACGTGTTTCGTACCGCCGCCAGCATTGATAATCGCAGCGACCTGATCTCCAATGACGTTACCGCCATCTCCTCCAATCCGACTACCGGCGAGGTGTGGATCGGCACGGCCGACGGACTCTCCTGCTATACGTCGCCCTATGTCTCCTCGGATGTGGATTCGGAGATTTGGCCCTACCCCAATCCCTTCCGTGCCGACGGCGGTCAGCGGATGTGTATTGATCCGCAACGGTTCGGCAAACGATTCGATGAATTGCGGGTGATGACCATTTCCGGACGACTGGTGCGAAAACTGACCTGGTCCGAAATGCTCGACTGTCCGCAACGCGGAGGCTGGGACGGCCGCAACGAAGACGGCAAGCTCGTGGCGGGCGGCGTCTACCTGCTGGTTGCCACGACCGACGATGGCCAATCCACCCTGGGAAAAGTGGCGGTGCTGGGGAAGTGAGCCGGTGCCATGCTGCGACGACTTCTCATTCGCGACTATCTACTCGTCCGAAATCTTGAACTCGAATTCGAGCCCGGTCTGACCGTGTTGACCGGCGAGACCGGGGCCGGCAAGAGCATGATTCTCGGCGCGCTCGACGTGCTGCTCGGCGCGCGCTGTCCGAAAGATGCGGTTGCCGAGAGTGC
>JAHJDG010000092.1 GCA_018812265.1 bacterium
CCATCAACTGGATGCGCTGACGGCGGAAGAGAAGAAACTTGACGCGCTGTTGGCGGTGTACGACCGGCAGATCCAAGACGGCGTGATCCGCGCTCCGTCAAGCGGAACCGTACTTCTGCGCAACGCGGAACCCGGTGAAGTGGCGGCTCCGGGCGCGGTGCTGCTGCGAATGGCCGACCTGAGCACGCTCGAGCTGCGCGTGTACCTGAACGAGCGCGATCTCGACCGCGTGAGCATCGGAGGGGAAGTGCCGGTACTGGTGGACGCAATGGCTGCCGATACATTGCGCGGGATCGTCACGTGGGTAAGTTCGGAGGCGGAATTCACGCCCAAGAACGCGCAAACGCGGGATGCGCGGGCGCAACTGGTGTACGCGGTGAAGCTGCGCGTTTCCAATCCCGACGGCAAACTGCACATCGGAATGCCGGCTGAGATCATCCTGTAGTCGAACCATGACCGTCGCGGAATCCACTACCCGCCGCTTGCACTTCGAAGACGTGCGGAAGAGCTACGGAAGTACTCCTGCCGTCGCCGGTCTTTCGCTCAGCGTGCATTCGGGAGAAATCGTCGGATTGATTGGTCCCGACGGCGCCGGCAAGACAACGGCGATGCGGATCGCCTGCGCCCTCTTGCTGCCGGATGGCGGAACGATTGAGGTCATGGAGCGGGACGTGGTGCGACATCCGATGACCGCCAAACACCACATCGGCTACATGCCGCAGCGGTTCAGTCTTTATCCCGATCTGACGGTGGCCGAGAATCTTCGCTTCTTCGCGGACCTCTACGAAGTGCCGGCGAAGAAACGAGCCGAGCAGGAGCAGCGACTGATGCAGTTCAGCCGCCTGGAACCGTTTCGCAATCGTCGCGCGGGCAAGCTGTCGGGCGGGATGAAGCAGAAACTCGCGCTCTCCTGCACGTTGATTCACACTCCGGAAATTCTCATCTTAGACGAACCCACCACCGGTGTGGATCCTCTCAGCCGTCAGGAGTTCTGGACGATCCTGCGCGAGCTTGCGAGTCGCGGACATGCGCTGCTCGTCAGTACTCCCTACATGGATGAGGCGGAACTCTGCGACCGGGTGGCGCTCATGTATCGAGGACGCGTGCTGGCCGCGGGAACTCCGAGCGAAGTGACCGGGCAATTCCGTCGTCGCTTGCTGGAGATCACGGGACGCGACGCGGCGACTACGTTCCGTCGTTTGTCATCGGAGATCGTCGGCGATATCCGCGTCAATCGGTTCGGCGAACGGGTGCACGTCGTATACGACACGGATGAGCAGGAAACATGGGTTCGTAGGCAAATAAAGGAGGCCGATATTACGGTGCGCGCCGTGCAACCGACCATTGAAGACGTCTTCGTCGAGCGGATGGGACGCGGCGAGGAACTGGCGTGAGTGAGACTGTAATCAGTGGCGACGAATTCGCGGTTCGCGCCGAAAGTCTGACGCGCAGATTCGGATCGTTCACGGCGGTGGATGCGATTGATCTAACCGTGAAGCCGGGGGAGATTTTCGGATTCCTGGGCGCGAATGGCGCGGGCAAGACTACGGTGATTCGGATGCTGTGCGGACTGCTCGCGCCGACGGCGGGCGAAGCGTGGGTGGCGGGCATCTCCGTGCGAAAACGACCGGACGCCGTCAAACGTCGCATCGGCTACATGAGTCAGAAGTTCAGTCTGTATTCCGATCTTTCCGTGAAGGAAAATCTGGAACTGTACGGCGGTGTATATGGATTGCGAAAGGAAGAGGCGGAGAAGCGGAGTCGGGACATCGTGGAGCGATTGGGGTTGAGTGACATGACCGATCGGCTTCCGACGGCGCTTCCGCTGGGTTTTCGGCAACGATTGGCGCTCGGCTGCGCCGTGCTGCATCGTCCCCAAATTCTCTTCCTGGATGAACCGACAGGGGGAGTGGATCCGGTGGCGCGCCGAACGTTCTGGGACATGATCTACGAACTGTCCGATGGCGGAGCGACCGTGTTCGTGACAACGCATTACATGGACGAGGCGGAATACTGCGGGCGGGTTTCGATTATGGATCGCGGACGTATCGTGGCGCTTGGCAGGCCTGAAGAAATCAAGCGAGAGAGCGGCTCGCGCAATATGCAGGAAGCGTTTCTGAGGGTCGTTCAGACGTGAAACGAATTCGGGCCATTGCTCACAAGGAATTTCTGCACATTCTGCGCGATCCGCGCAGTCTGGCGCTGGCGCTGCTCATGCCCATGATGATGGTGTTCCTTTACGGCTATGCCATTGACATGGACATGAAAGAGCTGAAGGCGGGGATCATGGATTTGGACGAATCTTCGACGAGCCGCGAACTCGTGCGCCGCATGACGTCCAGCGGATTCATTGTGGATGCGGAGAGACTGAACACGCGCGAGGAAATTGAGCGGGGATTCCGGCGGGGTCGGTTTCATGCGGCGGTGGTCATTCCGCGCGGATTCGAGGAATCGCTCATGCGCGACAAGTTTACGCCCGTGCAAATGCTGATTGACGGCGCGGACGGAACGTCGGCGGCGGTGGTGAACAACTACCTGAACGCGGTGATTGCCATGATGAACCGCGATCGCGCGCAGGCGCAGGGAACGTCGCTCGAACCGCCCATAGAAACGAGACCGCGGATCTATTACAATCCGGAACTGGTGAGCGCGCATTTCATCGTGCCGGGACTGGCGGCGGTGGTGCTGATTATGATATGCGCCCTTCTCACGAGCATTGCCATTACGCGCGAGAAGGAGACGGGAACTCTGGAGCAGATGTTGACCACGCCGGTGCGAGCGGGGCAAGTAATCGTGGGCAAGATTATTCCGTACATGACCATTGGCGCGTTGGATACGGCGCTGGTGTTTGTCGTCGGGACGGTGGTGTTCGGAGTGCCGATGGCGGGATCGTGGTTCGTGCTGGCCGGGTACAGTCTCGTTTATCTGCTGGTTTCCCTGGGGATCGGATTGCTCATTTCGGCGGCCATGCCTACGCAGCAACTGGCGATGATGATTGCGCTGGTGGGAACCTTGCTGCCGACGATGATGCTGTCGGGATTCGTGTTTCCCATTCCGAGCATGCCGGTGGTATTGCAGGGAGTCAGCCATATTATTCCCGCCACGTATTATCTCGAGATTGTGCGCGGGGTGATGCTGAGGGGAGAAGCGTGGTTTCCGCAGCAACTTGCCGTACTGACGGGGATGGCGGTTTTTCTGCTGGTCGCAGCGTCGCGGCGATTCCGCCTGAGGCTCGAATGATCGGCAAACTTCTTACGTGGATCAAGCTGGTGCATCATCTGATGCGCAAGGAATTCCGGCAGACGTTTCGCGACCGGGCGATGCTGCGGGTGATTTTTGTCGTGCCGGTGATTCAGTTGATCGTGCTCAGTTATGCGATGACGACCGATCTGAAGAACGTGCGGATTTCCGTTTTCGACGAGGATCGGACGAAAGAAAGTCGGCGGCTTGAACAGTCGTTTTTTCAGAATGAGACGTTCATACCGGGCCGGAACGCAGCGAATGCGAGCGAGCTGGCCGCTTCGCTGAGTTCGGGTGAAGCCGACTTGACGTTGTGGATTCCGCGCGGCTACGCGGCGGATCTGGCGGCGGGACGACCGGTGCGGGTGGGAATTGCGGTGGACGGGGAGAACTCCAACAGCGCGGCGCGGGCGGCGGGGTACGCGGAGGCGGTGGTGCGGCAGGAAGCTCAGCGAGTGCTCGACGAGCGGTTATTGCGGCATCCCGAACGTCAACCGCACTTGATCGAGCCGATAAGTCGCTTTTTCTACAATCCGGAACTGATCAGCCAGCACTACATGGTGCCGGCGATTCTGGTGGTGCTGATCACGGTGATCTCAGCGATGCTGACGGGAATGGCGGTGGTGCGGGAGAAGGAGATCGGAACGCTCGAGCAGCTCATGGTCACGCCGCTGACATCGGGACAGATCATTGCGGGGAAGCTGCTGCCGTTTGCGATGATCGCCTGCGCCGAGTTGACTTTTGCGACGACGGTGGCGGTGTTCTGGTTCGGTGTGCCGGTGGTGGGGTCGCTGTGGCTGTTTGCGGTGTGTGCGGTGATCTATCTTTTAGTCACGCTGGGCGGCGGACTGCTCGCTTCGACGGTTTCCGAGACGCAGCAGCAGGCGATGCTGACGGTGTGGTTCTTCCTGATGTTCGCGATCATGACAAGCGGCGTGTTCTATCCCATCGAGAACATGCCGGACTGGATTTATTATATGACGTACGCGAATCCGATGCGCTTCTTCATGGAGATCACGCGGGGGATATTCCTGAAGGGATCACAGCTTGCCGATATTCTTCCCGCTCTTCTTCCGCTTTTCATCATGGGGGTGGTAACATTCGGCGCAGCAGTGCTCCGCTTCCAGAAGCGGGTGGCGTAGCCGAAATGTTTTTTGACCAAACGAACTGCCTTACTCAAAGAAAAATCTGAAATTCTGAAAAACTGAAACGCTGAAAGAGTGCGGGATTCGCGATAATGGGGAAAGCGGAAAGCAGAAAGAGAAGGTGATTGCAGAGGTTGTCAATAAAATAAGGCAAGGGTGAAAAGAAGTCAAGAAGAAATGAGTATACGTGCAAGTGAAAGCGAAAATGCTATTTGAGCGGGATTGGCATTGAAGATAGAAAGATGACCGCAGTCGAGAAGAGGCGTTAATATACAGCAAGGGCGGCCCGATGGGGCTGCCCTTGTTCTTTGCATCACATTATCTTGGTAGTGCCGCACGGCAGTGCGCGCTCAGCGGTGAACAATCACTTTCCTGACCAGTGATTCCCTCGCGGTGACGACATTCGCGAAATAGATCCCGCTGGGAATTCCCGAAGGCAAAGTGAGGAGAACTTGGCGGCCTCCAGTGTTTGGGGGATTGGAAACCGAGTGGCGATAGACTTCCTGTCCCAAAAGATTGTATAAGACTATCGGGCGGAGCGGCTGACCGGGAAGATCGAGCGTCAGCATTCCACCGGACGTTACGGGATTGGGAAAGAGTCCTATGTAGGGTTGTGTATTTCGTGGTTCTCTCGGTTCCTCCGCTGCCAGCCACTGGAATTCTTCCCACACGGGGGTTACATAGACGTAACCGGCCGTGCTGTCGCCATGGGCTCTATCGAGTACATAACCATGAATCACCGTAGTATCGGTGAAGCCGTCACCGTAGCAGTTGTCCGGCATCCATACATTCAGCGGAGAACGATGCCAAATAAACACATTCGGTTCGCCAAAATCAAAGTCAAACCGGCAGTGGCGAATAATGGGTGGAACTAGTTGAGATTCAATGACGATCTGTGATCCATACCGAGCGTCTGCTTCCAAATAGCAATTGTAGATCACGACTCGATCTCCGAAGGCAGCTATCATGTTCTGTCCAATTCCCATGAAGCTGCCAATAATCACAAATCCCCGAAGTTCCGCTTCCGAACACAGTATGACTGCTCTGATAGACGGATCCAACCAGATAGTTGCTTGACCCTGCTGTTCCGCCATAACGACCACCGCCGAGTCCACGGTGAATCGCTCATCCCAGTAGTCTCCAGATCGTACCAGAACCGTATCCCCCGGTTCAGCGACATCTACGCCATAAGCTATTCGGGTGAATTCTCCACTACCGTCAGCAGCTACAACTATTGTCCGCCCGATGGCTGCTGGAATTAGTCCCGTATCGCTTCCTCCTCCGGCGAGGAGGAGGATTACACCCATCAAGCAATCTCGCATTTTCATACCGCGACCTCCCGATAGGTAGATCCCGGCAGGGATACAATCCCCGTTCGGCGTTGAAAGGTTTCATGAGGGGCGACTCGGGAGAGTCACCACCGGGCAAGAGCGGGCGGCCACACAGGGCCGCCCCTACACAGAAAACAAATTTTCTGCGGTACAACGTTATTTGTTGTAGTGGGACAGGAAATTGGCCGCGCCGTCCTTGCCCATGTAGCGTTCGAGGACGCGACGTTCGGTTTGCAGAAGATCCACGAGGATCAGACTGTCCACCACGTTGCTGAACTCGCTGTCCACGTTGAAGCCGAAAATTTTTCCGCCCAGACTGAGATATTGACGGATCAGCACCGGCACGCCCTTGCTGTCGCCCTCGACGTCGGCCACCAGATCGGAGATGTTCTCGATGTCCGCCGTCATCAGCCGCGAGAGTCGCAGCGTCCAGCCCTTGCCGCGGCGCGAGCGAAACGCTCTGCGCGCGCGCACGAGACGGGCTTCTTCTTTGAGGAAGCTGTGGCGCTTGAGAAAGCTCACCATCAGTTGGTGAGACACTTTGTGATAGTCGTTGCTGATGCTGACCGGGCCGAACAGGTTTCGATAGCGGGGATGGAACGCGACGTAGGTAGCCAGTCCCTTCCAGAGCAGCGCCAGCGCCGCGCTCGATCTCTGATACTCGGGCCGCACGAAGGAGCGCCCGAGTTCGAGCGCGGGATTGATGCGCTCGATCAGCGCCGGCTTGATTTGAAATAACGTGCTGGTGTAGAGGCCGCGAATTCCGAGTTTCTGCAGGATCACGTCGGCCGGGCCCATGCGATAGGCGCCGATCACCTCGCGCGCGGCCGCATTCCAGAGAAAGAGATGCAAATAGTGCCCGTCGAATTCATCGAGATCGAGTGGCTTTCCCGATCCCTCACCGACCAGCCGGAAGGTGATCTCACGCAGCCGGCCGATCTCGCGCAACACCTCGGGAATCTCCGCCGCCTCCGCATAGTAGACGTGCAGATCGCCGACCGTCACCAGCTTTCGCTCGGGCGGAAGCGCGTCAATTTCGGCGGCCACGCTTTCGATTGCCGACGCTTCGGCGATCGGATCGAGCGCCACGAAGCGCTTGACCGGCGCGGCGACGCGACGGCGGGAACGCGTCGTCCGCGTGCGCAGCAGGAACGTGCGCTCGCGCAGATGATGGATGAGCGCTTCGTCCGTCTCGAAATCGGAGAGTTTGCGCCACGGAATCGGATTCCCGATGGCCAGATGAATCGTGCGTCCCCGCTTGGTGAAGACCTCGCGCGGAAGGAGCGCGGTCCGCAACCGCGGATGCACGAATCCGGCGGCGTGGAAAAGCAGAGTGTTGGTGCCGCGAAAGAACACCGGCACCACCGTCGCTTTCGATGAGCGAATGATGCGGGCCACGGTTTCGCTCCACGGCGGCTCCACCACTTTCCACTGCCGGGGATTCACGCTGGCCACCTCACCCGCCGGAAAAATAATCACCAGCCCGCCTCCGGCCAGCCAGCGCAGCGTTTCCTTCAGCGGTTTGACGTTCATACCGAACGAATCGGTCCGCCCGAACGGATCCACGAAGATGCACACGTCGCGAAGATCAACCACCTTCTCGAGAAAGCGGTTGGTCATGGTCTTGACGTCGGGCCGCACGCGTAACACGATGGAGGTCAGGACGACGGGATCAATCAGGCCGAACGGATGATTGGACACGACCACCACCGGACCGCTGGCCGGAATGCGGTTCATATCCTGTTCGGGGATGGCATAGGAAACGCCGACCCATTCGAGCATCCGCTCGAAGAATTCCTGCCCGCCCGAAGCGCCAGTGATCCCGGCATACAACCGGTCCAGACGGTTGAACAGCAGGGCTTGGTCGAGAACGCCGCTCATGGCCGCCACGGCCTTGTGTCCCAAATTACGAGAAGCGGGCGGTCTGACCGTGAACAGTTTTTCGCGTTGAATCGGAGGGGGGTCTTTGGGCATCGGCTGATCCGGGAAACGAACAACTGACTGTAATAAAGCGAACTCAATTCACAATTTCATTAACTACCGATCCGGGTTCAGAGCTCCCGAAAAATACGTTCGGCTCGTTCAAAGGACAAGCCGTACACTTAACCACTGTATTATCCTGGTATTAGATAGGATACCGGAGGATTTCGGCAGTTCACGGTTTTGGCGGAATTTCTGGCGCCCCCACAGCCTCTTTGCAAAAGAGCCGCTGATTTCTATATTGTGCGCTACATCCCCGCCCGCGAACCTCATCCGGAGACCGCCCCATATGTCCGACACCGACACTACAAAGTCATCCCCACCCGAAGGCGAAGCTCCGGCCGAGAAGCCGCTGACGATTCGCGAGAACCTGCAGATCCTGTTCGGGGCCTCGCGGGCCTTCTGGCTGGTGAATCTGGTCAATTTCGGCGACGGCATCGCGTATTTCGGGATTCTCAATCTACTTACGCTGTACGTTCATGATTCGGTTGGTTTCTCCGATCATCTGACCGGCATTGCAGTTTCGACTTTCACGGGTCTGGTCACGCTGTTCATGTTCGGCGGTGGATTCGTCTCGGACAAACTGGGCGTCAGGCGGGCGCTCACACTAACTCTGATTATCCTGCTGGTGGGACGCGTGATGCTGGTCTCCAGTCCGGCCGCCGGCGCGCTCTCGGGAGTGTTGTTGTGGATGTCGCTGGTCATCATGGGCTTCGCCGAGGGAATCATCCAACCCGCGCTCTACGCCGGTGTCAAAGAGTTTACCGATCCGCGCACGGCCACCATCGGCTACAGCATTCTCTACGCGATCATGAACCTCGGCATCGTAGCCGAAGCCGGAGTCTCGCCGTTTATCCGCGCCGAGGGCGGGATCACCGGAGTATTCTGGGTGCTGATCGGCGTTTCCGGGCTGATGCTCATCGGCAACGCGACTCTGTTTTCACGCCGAATCGAAAAACGTGACCGTGTACTGGAATATGTAAAAAAAGAAAAAACCGCCGACGACACGCGCACGCTGTGGCAGAAATTCCGTGCCCTGCCGTTCATGGACAATCGCTTCATCTTCTTCATCTTCATTCTGCTGCCCGTGCGCACGTTGTTCGCTCACCAGTTCCTGACGCTTCCCCACTACGTGATGCGCTGCTTCCCCGAGGCGATCGGCGCGCGCTATGAGTGGTTTCAGGGACTCAATCCGCTGATCATCGTGATCTTCGTGCCGCTCATCGCCGCCCTCACGCGCAAGGTAAACGTGGTCAAGATGATGATTATCGGTACGTCGGTCTCGGCCATAACCACGTTCATCCTCGTTCCCGGTCCGCATCTTTCCACCTTGATCCTGTACGTGGTCTTTTTCTCGCTGGGCGAAGCGATCTGGTCGAGCCGGTTCCTCGAATACGTGGCCGACCTCGCTCCCGCCGGGCAAGTGGGAGCCTACATGGGACTGGCGGGGATTCCGTGGTTCATGGCCAAGTTCACCACCGGCTGGTATTCGGGCGCAATGCTGGCCAAGTTCATTCCCGCCAGCGGTCCGCACGACAGCGGCACGTTGTGGCTGATCTATGCGTTCATCGCGATGATTACGCCCATCGGTCTGCTGATCGGAAGAAAATGGGTGCAGCGGGGAGTCGAGTACAAGAGATAGAGCGGTGATCTTCAGTCGGAGCGGGCGCAAATCCGCTCCGATTCCATAGGACGGATCATGCCTTACATTCAGACGATTGAACCGGAAGAGGCCGAAGGCAATCTGGCGGATGTCTACTTGGAGATTGCGCGGACTCGCGGTCGGGTAGCCAACATCTACAAGCTGCACAGTCTCGATCCCGATTCGCTGCGCGCACATCGCGATATGTATTTCGCGGCGATGTTCTCCGAGGGAGGATTGTCGCGGCTCGAACGGGAGGCGATTGCGGTGGCGGTGTCGGTGGCCAACGATTGCCACTATTGACTGCACCACCATGCCGACGCGTTGCGTCAGGCCGGTGCATCCGAAGATTTCGTGCAATGTCTGATAGACGGCGAGGAACCCGACGATCAGCCGAAACGCCTGCAGCGACTCGTCTATTTCGCCCGCAAGCTCACGCTCCTACCGAATTCGATGAAAAGACAGGACGTCGAGGACTTGCGCATCTGCGGGCTGAGTGATCTGGAGATTCTGCAGGCCGTGCAGATCGCCGCCTACTACAACTACGTCAACCGCTTTGCCGACGCACTGGGCGTGGAAATCGAGAAGGATGAAGGATGAAGGATGAAGGCGGAAGGATGAAGAGCTTATCCAGAACATCGAGAAGCTGGCACGAATCTTCCCGGTGGTGACTCTCCAGAGTCACCCCTCATGAAACCTTTCAACGCCGAGTAGCGCCACCTGCTTGTATGCATTATCGCCGAGCAGGGACTGTAATCCACATTCATTATCGCCGCGCAGGGGTCTGTGACCCTGCCGGAATCTTTCTATCGGGAGGACACGGCATGAAAATGCGAGTTTGCATATTGAGTGTGACGTTCCTCTTCTTCGGGGCAGGCACGGCCTGGGGACAGCCGGAATGGGAACACGTCGGTCTGCACAACACTGATGTATCCTTTTTGGTTCCGCATCCTACTCAGAGTAATGTTCTCTTCGCCAAAACTGGCAGTTTCGGAAATGAGACTCTTCTTAGGAGTTCGGACTATGCCGAATCGTGGACACAAGTGATTCCTCCCGGAGCTGGCTTTCTGCCAATCCAGATGTCGTTTCATCCTTCTGCGCCGGACACGGTCGTTGTTTCCGGCCGTCGTACCTATTGGTGGAGTACAGATGCTGGAAACAACTGGGTGCAACGTGAAACGAATTTACTTTTCCCAGGATCAGCAACTATCATGGCCGCCTACCTGCCCGCTACTCCGGGAGTTGTCTTTTTGGTGGCGGCGGATATGGATCTTTTTTGGAACATCTACCGCAGTGAAAACGGTGGAGCGACTTTTGAAGAAACCGATGAACGTCCTACATGGGCAGCCATGAACTTAATGACATTCGTTTCGCACCCCTCCGAGATTATAATCCTTCCCTATGGGCCGTCTTCTACAGATGGTGGTGAAACTTGGCGAGCCTTAGATTCCGACACCATCGTGAGTGAATTCTGGGACATCGCGGTCTCCACTATTTCCAGCACTCCCATTTTTGCCGTGCGTCAGCAGTTGGAAGGACCTCATGCTTTTGAACCTTATCTTGTAAAACGTCTTGCGGATAGCGCTCGATGGGACTCGGTACTTCACCTCCAGCGCTACATGTCCGATTGTGCGGTTCATCCTCTTGATGGTGAAGTCGTGGTCGTTTCTGATTCGAACGCCAGTTGCCTGCGGGTGTCAGCCGACGGTGGTGCAACATGGACGTCTGATCCAGATCCCGTGATCAGCCATTTATGGATTAGAGACATTCAGTTTTCGAGTGATGGCAGATATCTATATTTGGCGGCAGGAAGCTCAGAATCGGGGTATCGAGGAGTATGGCGCCGTGAATATTCGGCCTCAGTGGGAGAGTTGCCGGAAGCGCCAAGTTCTTTTTCGGTGACAGTCTATCCAAATCCGTTCAATAGCATGGCAGTAATTTCGATTCGTCTTGAACGACCGGCAGATGTTGATTTGACGATCCACGACGTCACCGGAAGACGAGTTACCGCGCTTCATAGAGGTTGGCTGGCTGCTGGAATCCATACCAAGACATGGACTCCGCAGCGAGTATCATCCGGAGTGTTCTTTGCATTCCTTCAGACTGACAGAGAATCTGCAGTTCAACGAGTCGTTTTCCTTCGCTGATATGCGTGGGACAACAGCAAATCAAATTCAGGAAGTTCGGTTCAGCGAGAAAAACTGCAGGGGCGGCCCTGTGTGACCGCCCTTTTTTCGCCGAGCAGGGGTCTGTGACCCTGCCGGAATCTTTCTATCGGGAGGACGCGGCATGAAAATGCGAGTTTGCTTGATGGGTGTGATTCTCCTCCTCCTCTCTGGAGGCATGGCCTGGGGGCAGTGGTCCGAACCAGTTTTGGTGGATACGCCGTGGGATTCACTGGGGGTGAACGGCCCCAGCCGGGACTGGTGCCCATATGTTACAGTGGACGGCCAGTACCTATACTTCGCCTCCTGGCGCGGTGACGGCCCTGGCGACCTCTATGTCTCTCACATGACCGACAGCGGCTGGGGCACGGCGTTGAAGCTGCCCTTCTGTACCTTGGAGAACGATGAGCGCAATCCCAGTGTAAACTCCACCAACGACACTCTCTATTTCATTCGCTGGGCGGGCAACTGGGATATCTGGTGGGCCTTCCGCACCGGTCCCTGCGATACTTGCTGGGGTGAACCGGAACGGCTGCCGGAGCCGATCAACAGTTCACGCATCGAGTTTTCCGTCTGGTGCACTCCGGACAACGAGCGGCTACTCTTTTCCAGTACGCGCACGGGTGGGATGGGGGGTGAGGACATCTACGAATGCCGCCGAGACGCCACCACCTTCACTGGTTGGTCCGTGCCATCACCGCTGCCCGGTCATGTGAATTCGTGGGGAATGGATTCGTATCCATCAATGGGTTTTGACACGACAGAGTTATTCTACTGGCAGGATGACGGCTACCTGTATGTGACTCAGCTTTCCGATTCCGGCTGGCAGACAGGCGAACGGCTGCCTGACACCATCAACCGCATCATTATCCGCG
Organism: bacterium; assembly: GCA_018812265.1. GTDB lineage: Bacteria > Electryoneota > RPQS01 > RPQS01 > RPQS01 > JAHJDG01. Next base: position 12,379 of record JAHJDG010000092.1, read on the forward strand.
ACCCCTCCGAAATCACGCCTGCGATCACGCCCGATGGCCGTCGGCTGTATTTCAGCAGCCGATGGAGCGATTCCACCGCTACCGCCGGCGATATCTGGTATACAGAACGCGAACTCTCTGTTGATCCGTGCGAGCCAAGACGAAGTGGCGAAGTTGCCGTTGAAGTCTTCCCCAATCCCGCAACCGCCGGTGGAATGCTGACGCTCGATCTTCCCGGTCAGCCGCTCCGCCCGATAGTCTTATACAATCTTTTGGGACAGGAAGTCTATCGCCATTCGGTTTCCAATCCCCCAAACACTGGAGGCCGCCAAGTTCTCCTCACTTTGCCTTCGGGAATTCCCAGCGGAGTCTATTTCGCGAATGTCGTCACCGCGAAAGAATCGGTGGTCAGGAAGGTGATTGTCCATCACTGAAGCACACTGCCGTGTGGCACTACAGAAATGAAACACACGGCAATGAAGCGCCCGCACCGCAGAGGGTGTGGGCTAATCTTTCGCTGGGGCAGCCGTCCCCGGGTGCTCGGAACCGGAAGCTCTGAACGGGCCCGTCAGGAGATTGGCCGCAGCAGTCCTTGAATTACTCGCCAATCCCCACTTGTGCAATGCCGACACGCTCCTGCGTGTTGGTCTGAGTCTTCCGGTCGGTAAGGCGGCGGACCGGGAGAAACCGTGCATTCTCTCTCTGTTGTTCGGGGGAGATACTCAAACACGCAAGAGCACAATTCGTCGGTCAATGAGCAGGCTCCCCATCTCTGGGGAGCCTGCTTGCGAATGACGATTCGTCTTGCAGCCACTACTCGAGCAGGTAGACGGTGCCTCGCAATCGGATGGCGAGTTTCTCGTTCTCCTTCTGCGAAGCGAACACCTTGTTCTCTTCCGCTGTGTTGTCGTTGACCAGTGCGAAGTACTCGTCGGAGTAGCGCTGGATCACGGTAAACTCGCCGCGATCACGCACCGGATCGAGATCGGCGGTTTCGGCGGTGAGCCAGACGTCTCCCTTTTTGTACAAGGTCACGTTGCCGACGATGCGAATGGTCTTGATCTCTTCGGAAATGCCTTTCTCATAATCGTTCTGATTGACGGCTCCCATTCGCATCGCGTGTCCCGTGATCGAAGCGGCCTGAGGCGCGACCATGCTCAGGGCTTCCTCGGTCGCGGCCACGTCCATTTGCGCCTGTGGACCGGTCACGGATGCCGTTCTCTTTTTCGAGCGCGAAACGGCATCGGCGCGAACCTCGGGATGAGCCGCAAAGGCCCGGTTCTCGTCGGCCAGAAAACTGGTGTAGGGCGTCACGATTCCGTATCGCTTGCTCAGTCGAATGAGTTCATCCACCACTTCTTCCACCCGGCCGTGAAGCTGAATTTCCGCAAGAAGCTGCCCGATCCGTCGCGATGCCCACAACTTCTCGACGAAGCGAGAGGATGACGATAATCCTTCGAGATTCAGCGGAACCGAATACTCGAAGGTTTGCTTCCGTCCGCGCAGCATTCCGCTGACGGTGAGCTTTATCGTGCAGCTTGGATCTTCATATCGGTCAAGATCTGCTTCGTGAAGCGGATAGATTCGGCCGGTGCGAAGAAGTTGGTCGTTCTCGAAAAGGTCGCCCAGCTCCGCCGGGCAATCATCGCGCGTGCCGAAATCCTCCAGCGCCACCGACAGATTGGTCATGAACGGATTCTTGATCCGAGTATAAAGCGACGAGACCTTGGTCTCGATGGATTCGTTCGGCTTGACGTAGGCGCTGCGCCCGTGATTTTGATCCACCAGATTGCCGAGCAATCGCACGTTGACGTCGTAGCCGACTCCGAAGGCAAACACGCGAGCGTTGGCCCGGTTGACCTGACGGGTGTTGTCGAGAATCGCGGTCTCACTGGTGATGCCGACCGTGGGCAAGCCATCCGTCAGGAAGATGACATAGGCGGGACGACCGTCGGCGCTTCGCTTGTCCGGGAACTGATCGAGCGCAACTTCAAGGGCGCGATAGATGTTCGTCCCGCCGCTGGCGTCCATCCGGTCCAGCCGATCCATCGCCCGCCCGATGTTTTCGCGCGAGGCGGGCCGCATGGATTCAAAACACGACTCCACGTTGTCGTTGTAGGTGATGAAATTGAAGAGATCGTCGCGGTTCAAGTTTTGAAACACGAAGCGAGCCGCTTCCCGCGCCTGTTGAATCTTCTCGCCGCTCATGGAGCCGCTGCGGTCGAGCACGATAACGATGTCCTTGGGCAAAATCGCGGAGGACTCCACCCGTGGGCTGGGGCTGACCATCAAGAGATAGTAGCCGTCCTGGTGGCGGTCCGGCCAATAGGTCAGAAGCGTAGCTCCGACCTCTTCGCAAGAGGTCTCATAGAAAAGCTGGAAATCGGCCAGCGGACGATAGCGGTGCGCTTCATAACTTGCGACGACGCGATCGGGTGATTTGCGGTCAACGTCCAAGTCCAGACTCGGCGAATAGACGTTGGCGATGTCGCCCGCCGACTGAATATCGGCGGTGATTCGATAGTGACCGACCGGCTCGGCACAGAACTGCCCGGACGACATCGGATACCAGAGTTTAACCACGTCGCCATCCTTCTGGCAGGTGGCGGTATAGTGCACGACCAGCTCCGCCGACTTGCCCGGCCCGAGCGGGAAGGCGCTGGAGCGGTAGAAACCGTAGCCCGCATATTCGAGAAGGCCCGGATCCCGCCGCCGGCGCACGATGTCGTTGTAGATCCGTCGCGCTTCGTCGGCGTCCAGCATCCGTCCGGTCAGCTCGCGTCCATCCACGACCAGCGTGAACTGATCCACCGCCGCATCGGGTGGAAGCGGAAAGGCGTATTGAATCTCCACCTCACGGGAACAGGGATTAACGATCCGGTCAGTGACGGTAACCGAGGCGACCTGATCCCGCACCACCATGTCCACATAGCGCTGGCGGATGGACCAGCATTCCCACCCGTAGTCATGGTAATGGACGGGGATGGCGATTTGAGCGCCAGCGCTGGAGGCGATGAGTCCTGCAAGCACAATCAGCGCTTTGGCGGCGAGTTTCGCGGACATGGCGACACCTCTCTTCTGCTGTTTCTTGGTTTTATCCGATCTGACGCTGAGATCAGAGGACGAAGCCTCTCTTCCGAGGAATCTGCCGCTACCCGGCGATCTTACTTCCGGCTCGGCTTCTCTTGGGGTATCTGACAAGGCGGTCCGATCTTACCCGGGGCGGCGCGGCACAAAAAAGCACCGAACCACAGGGGTCCGGTGCCACTCGAAATTGAAGGCAGGATATTACTTGGGTGCCGGGTCCGGCGGGGGGATGGCGCGCAGCGAATCCAGTTTCGCTATCGCTTGTTGCGCGAGCTTTCTCCGTTCGGGATCGCTTCCTATTGTGGCGAGATTCTGAAGCCGACTCTTCGCTTCATCGAACCGGCCTGCCTGTATGTTGGCTCTCGCTAAGAGTAAACCAACGTCGTCTCGCTGCGCGCCGGGCGGCAGCCGATGGTAGGCAAGTCCCAAAGACGTTTGGGCCTGTTCATGATCGCCCCGTGCGAGAGCGGCGATTCCCGTCATTATCTGTTTCCTGACTTCCGTGGAATCCGTTTTCCCTCTCTGCTCAGCGGCATTCAGCGATTCGTCATGGTAGAGTTTCGCTCGAACGGTGTCGGTGCGGGGTCGCACTTCAGCGCTTACCCGATCAGCCTTCACGGAGCGAGTAGCCGATGACTCGGGAGTGGCCGCTGCGAAACCGGTTTCACTTTCCAAGATAAGATCCCGATACCGCTCAGGATCGAACTTCCCCAGTGTAACGTCGGCGAAGTGACTCCGCTCCGCGGACGAAAGGGAATCGCGGACAACTCCCTTGTGGGCAACTACCGAGGCTTGCGCGTGCAATTCGACGCCGGTAGCCATCGGCAGGGATTCCTCGATTCCGATTTCGGCTGGCTCCTCGATCCTGTCGGCCTCCGTCTCCACCGTCACGACCGGTGCTTTTTTCGCTGGCTCCAGCTTAATCGTTCGATCCGCCAGGGTGGCGGGAATCTCCACCGACCGTTTTTTGGAAGGACTGGGTTGCATGGGAACAGATGTAATATCGTACCTTTTCTTGTCCTCCATTTCGGGAATATTATCTTCGGAAGCGGTCGGAGTCGTTGGAAGCGAATCGGTGGTCCGGACGGATGCTTGTCTCGGCGCTACCGGAGTTCCTTCCTTTGCGGGGGGAGGCGAAGTGGGTTCCAAGCCATATCTCAGCCCGATCAGAACGGCAAAGGCGACGGTACCGGCCGTTCCCACGATCCACCTCCGACCCCACGCGATCGCCCACAGCGATTCCAGCCAGCCTCGCGACCCGGCCGTCTTCTCCCCGCGAGCGGCCGTTCGCTTCTCACGCAGCAATCGCTCGTACTGCGACTCGAAGTCCTCATTTTCTCGGTGAGCTCGCGCGACGAACTCCTCGCGGGTCGTGGCCAGCGTTTCGAGAGCCGGAGCCGCTTCCTCCAGTTCCTGCTGACAGGCCGGACAATGCAGCAGATGCTGCTCAAAGCGCTCCGCTTCCGCATCCGCGAGCGTTCCCAGAGCGTAGGAAACGAGCAGCGTTCCGATGGAGGGATCGCTGCACTCCTGAGTCGGTTTCTTTGGAGTCACAGCGCACCTCCCAAGATCGCCCACAACCGCTTGCGGCAGTCGAATACCCGCTTATAGAACGTGTTCCGGCTGAGCCTGGGATCCTGCTTGTGGAACCTTTCCCACAGTTCGCCGATTTCATATCCTTCCATGAGCGCGGTCAGAAGTGGTTTGCAGAATTCGTGATGGAGCGATTGAATGGCCCGCCACACCCGCTCCAGTTGGAGTTTACGCTCGACGTCATCCGCCACATTAACCGAATCATCACCAAGCAAACGACCGCCGAAGGCATCGGCCGAATCGCCGCCGCCGTCCGATGAGGATCGCGCGTCGAGCGAAACTTCCCGGTGGCGGCGGGCTTTGTCCAGTTCATTCCAGATTCTTTTTTGTAGAATGGCGTGCGCATAAGTCAACGGGCTGTGTTCGATCTTGGGAAGGTCGCGGACGAAAATCGTCAGGGTCTCTTGCACAAGGTCTTCGTGATCCTCGCGCGACCACCCTCTCACCTTGAATCTGACAAGTCCCAAGAGTCTTACCCGGACGATGCCGCAAAGCTCGTCCAATCCCGCCTCATCGCCCGACTTGGCTCGGCTCAGCAGCGCTTCTATGTCTGAATTATCAATCGGGTGGGGCATGACGTAGGATGATGGGTATCTCGTTCATCCGGATTCAAACGATCAAGTAAATATAACCGAGGATGAACTCGAAATCAATACAGTTCCGCACGAGCTGTCAATTATCGTAGAAGCGAATCACCGTGGTTTGCAATAAAGCGTACGAAACAACGGGCCAGCTTTTTCGCTAACCCGTTGTTTTTATGCGTCTATGGATTTCTATCGTCTGGTCGGGGTAAGAGGCCGCGCACGAACTTCCGATGGCCGCGGACTTGCCTTCTGGTTACCTGATTAGCAGCATCTTCTTCGTGTCCACGAAACTGCCCGTTGATAGTGTGTACAGGTACAAGCCGGAAGGCTGGCCGGCAGCATCAAAGAGCATGGTGTGTCTGCCCGCATCCACATGGCCATTCACCAGCACGGCCAGTTCACGACCCATGATATCGAATACCTTCAACGTCGTCATCCCGGATTCAGGTAAATCGAACGAGATCCGGCAGACTCCGTTAAAAGGATTTGGGTAGTTCTGATACAGCGTGAAGTCGGTGCTCACGCCGTTACCAAACTCCGGCGTCGCCTCTACAACCGCCAGTTCGACACGATCCCCGTCGAAATCCACCGCGACCAAGACATAACGGTATGTAGTGCCGTTTTCCACGTCTTCATCGAGCCATTCATAGGTTTGCGTGAGGGCACTGTTCCCTTGGCTGGCGAGTCTGGCCACCGACGAGCCGTCACGCAGAACCTCGAAGCGGTCGTTATCAATCTCCGCTGCCGTCGTCCAGCGCAAGGACACTTGAGCGTCGCCGGCGGTGGCGTGGAAGGAGACGAGTTCTACGGCGAGTATGATATCGTATTCGAAACTGAGGCATGCCCAATTCAGGTATCCGACATCGAGCGCCACACGGTCACAGATGCGGAATATCCAGTTCCCGCGGGCGTCTTCTCCGTCGAATCTGGAGAGCGCTTCCTGTGGAACAAAGCTCCCGGTGAAGGGCGGCGCGCCCTGTCCTATCGAAAGCGTCGCTTCATCGTCAAAGCCCGTGCAACGGTAGTCGTCCCCCGCTCCTCCGTTCAATCTGCTGAGTGTGACCTCGGTCCCGGAAGGGGATATCAGACGTATCTCCAGGTCGCTGTCCCATGTGTGAAGCAAGTCAACACAAGCGTCCACATCGGTAATGAGATACTGGACCGGGACGTACACGACAAAGTCGGTGCACTGAGGATAGTCTTCAATCGGACCGCCGCTTTCCGTTGTATGAGAAAAGGGGGCATCACAGCCATCGCACTCAAAGGGCTCTCCACAGGGCCTGCAGCTTGTAGACAGCACGTAGTCCGCGCAGGGCACGCCGTCGAATCCATTCGGGTGAACGATGATCCAATAGGTTCTCGGCTCAAGACACACTCCAAGACACACGGTCTCACAGGAAACACCGCCGGATGTTGCGATGATCTGATAGTCCTGACATCCCCCACTCGGTCCGGGAGTGGCGATCGAGAGAACCGGCCTGAATTCGGCATTGACGCAAACGATCAAACTCTCGGCGTCCAGTAACGTGAGTTCATACCAATCGTAATCGCGGATTCCCCCGCTGGCGCGCGCCGAGCCACACACCACGTCATTGCAGCCGGCAAGGGAAAAGACGGGCGGCGTACTGTTGCAGCCGCCGTTGAATGCATCCGGCGTGTTGGGGCAGGATTCTCCTTCCGGCCGACCGATGGGAGAACACTCAACGACGCACGGCTGGCACTCCGCGAGGGTGAGCGTGTAGTCGCCACTTTCGCTATCATATCCGTCAACGACCACACAGTAGGTTTGTTCCGCAAACAGCGCTACGCACTCAATGTGGGATACAACCGGATAGGGCATGTTCGGCGCAGCACAGAAATCGTCGTTGCAGGCGATGATCTGGCCTGCTTCATTGAAGACGTATAGCTTGCTGTCGTAGTTGGTCAGGCCGCCGCACAGACTGATGCCGACGTGCTGGTCAACCGGCGGTGTGTAGGCATACGCCACATCGGACGCGGTGGAGCCGGTGTAGGGACACGCGTGATCGTAGTTGTTGAAGAAGGAAACCGTGCTCCCGTCAATGGTGAAGGGTATGCTTGGGATCACGAAGGGATCATCGCAGGCATCGCCCTCCGGCAAGCTTCCACAAGGCGTTGCGGGACAATCAACACCCTCCGCAATCTGGATTACGTAGTTGCCCGCGCTGCCCGAACCGTATCCGTCAACGATGATGTAGTAGGCAGTGCCCGCAAGAAGCGACAAACCGTTGCAGCAGCTTTGAAGGCCACAATGATCGTCATCACAGCAGATCTCTACGGCTTCCGTATCATCGGGACAGCTCTGCCATATGTGCAGTCCGGTGTCGTAGCCGGAACCGCAGAGTGAAATGGTGACCGTTTTGTCAATCTCGGGCGTGTATAGATACACCCGATCGGGGCTGCCGAAGGCTCCGGATTGACAGATATAGTCATTGAGGGCTCCGGTTGTCGAGCCTGTGTCACAGAAAGGAAGCGAGGGCACCGTGACGGCGTCTTCGCATCGTTCTCCGCCCGTATCCATGGATCTTTCGGGCATCCGCCGTGGAAGCAGCGATCGAAGACTATCCAGGCGGGCCTTCAGCCGCGGGATATCATCCCCCCGTGCCACTTGGGTAAGAATCTCCTCGATCTCCGCCTTCAGGGAACCGACATTCCGGCTCCCGTCCAAGACCGTTTTTTTCACGACTTGAGCATCGGATAACCGATCGCCACGTTCGCTTGGCGCCATCGCCAAGCCCTGCCCAGTCAGCGAAATCAGAACGGCCAGAGCTGCACACCGTAGGATTGCGGATTTCATATCTATTCTCCTGGTTTCGTTCGTCTGATCATCACGGGCGGAAGGGTGAATCAAACGTGTGGTCCACAACCGCCGACCGGTACTTTCGGCAACTCGCGTCGCCGCTCTCGCTCTGAGACGCATCCAAAGTCATTCCGAAATCCAAGCGGCTACCGTTCCGCGGGGCTCCAAACCGGAACCGTAAAGCCGGAGTCGTCTTCAATGCGCAGGGACGGATAGGGATCGAATCGGGCGATGACGTGGTACCAGTGAACGCCGTCGGGGACCGGTCGGTGAATGAAGCTTGTCAGTCTTGTCTTGCCGATCTTCTTCCAGATTGTGCCGGGCTGTCCGGGCGGGCTGTTGTCAGTGTAGACTTCGTAGCCGTCAACGGCGATGATATTGCCCATCGTATCAAGAATTACCGGGGACCAGTGCAGGTGCGCTTCAAGCGTGTCGTTGACGGTCTTGACCTCGATGATCAGGTCCGTGACGGCCTGAGGAACACCGTACCCGATGGGAACAATATGCGATACCGCTTCGGCCGCCGTTTTCATCGGTTCCACGTTGCCCACGTTATCCGTGGCAAGGGTGAAAAATCCGTACGTATGACCGTGCTCGCCGGTATAGACCCATGGGGTGTTCGTCAGTCCGGTCTCCTGTACCTCGAACGGTCCGTCGTCCGCGGATACATACACGGCGTAATCCTTGACTCCCGATCCGCCCGCGTCATCAGTCCCCGACCATGACACCACAATCTGGGTTTCATTCACAAGCGTGAGGTTCGAATCCACGCGGCTTGCCGGCGGACCGGCGTCTATTGTGTTGAAGATCGGCGGCGTATCAATCGGGTCGTTCACGTCGAAGACGATGCGTGCCTGCGCATGAATCGTGTCCCCGGTTTGGCTGGTTGAACGCGGCACAATCGTGTAGGTGACGAAACCCTCGCCGCGGTGCGTGATCGAATCGTTGATGGCCAGAAATCCCACCAGCGGATTGATGGGCGGCTCACCCGTCGCCGGATCAATGGATTCAAAGACCCAGAACGCTTCGTTGGTATTGACGTCAATTCCCGCCGTCACGTCAATGAAAAGCCCCAGGGAATCCCGAACGTCGAGTCGTTCGGCATAGTAGGCTCGATTGGCCGGCGGGGTGAAAACGAAATTGCCAAATCCGAACGCGCCCAGCCGGAAGCTGCTCGAATTCAGATCCGGATCGAGCGGCTGCGTGATGTGCACGACCTGTGCCGGCGCCGTGGCCAGCGTTGGATCGTTCTCGAACCGGATCGTGTAGGGTAGAATCTGATCCCGCGCAACAAAGTTGCCCTCGCCATAGCCCGCCGGACCAATGATGTCGTTGGGATCTCGTGATCTTATCACATCTGCACACAGCTGGCGTTGGACCAAGCCGCCTAAACAGACTGCCGTACCCAAGAAATCAGGTCCCAAACGTCTGCCTCGCATTCGCTGTCTGGTAATCTTGCCTTTCACATCAATTCCTATGAAGCACTGCACAACATCTGTAATGTCTGGAGGACTTTCCTCAGGCATAAACAGACCAACCACACATGCATTGTAGAAACCGTATGCACAGAAAGGTACCAGCACAGTCGCGAGAGGCACACTCAGAATACCGAAACTCACAATTGTTCCCTTGACAATTGCAGTGTAGGCAGCAATACAGGTTACGACGGCAAATCCGCAATCGGCAGCGCGTAGAGCGAATCCGGCGATTTCACAGACGGTTTCCGCGAAATTCCGCTGAAACATGATCCCAGCTTCCGTTGTCATGAATGAGTCAGCCCAAGCAACGAGATGCTCGATTGTCTCCCGATCAACAGCGTCAGAATCCAATAGTCCGAGTGCAATATAGCCTTGAAAAACAGTGTCAACAAACGCCACTGTGTCATCTAACAGGGCGACCAGTTGTTCCGGAAGGCTATCTTGGTTCTCGGCCAGAAGCATCTGCTGAAGCTGTAGAATTCGTATCGTCTGAGCTGCAAGGTAGCCATCAATATCTAGCGCTTTGGCATTAACAGCAAAGGGCTGCAAATCACCCGTGAAATCGGTGATCACTATGTTGCAGGTCAACAGCTCTCCCGCAGCAACGTCCTTGGCAATCATCGGTACTACCTTGGAGTTACCAATGATAATTGCGTTGTCAGTGTTGTTAGGCACTGAGTCAGCCATGATATCCGGTATGAGATCTTCACGCATCAAAAACCGTTCAGAGTAGACGCGAATACTCTGATACTGCCCCGTTGAAATCGAAGCGGATACGTATTCAACGTCCACGTTGGATGTATTCTGAATCGTCACGCTGTACACGGCCGTCCCGCCGGCACGAACGGACCACGGTGCGCTCACGTCATGTGTGGCGCTGTATAGGATTCGCGGTTCTACAGTAAAGGCTCCTGGAAGTGTGACGGTAGATCCATCTGGCTTCATGGCTACGATATCGAAGGTGCCCAACGGAACTTGCGGTAGGTAAAAACGAGCCCCCAATTCGGTGGAATTACGGAACTCGTACACATGAGCGTGTATGAGTGAGTCCGGGGACAACCGCAGCAGAACGTCAGTTGAGTCGCAGAATCCTGCACCACGAAGAGTGCATGTAACTCTGCCATCCTGACCGCCGTGATCCGGGTCAACAGATAATATCGAAAACGGCATGGCATCCGCAACAATACTGTAGTCTGTTGTACTGCCCCGCGCGACCAGCATGAGGTAGTAGTTGCCTTCTTCTGTGGTGGGAATCAACAGTTCTTGATCGGACAAGAACGGCTGTGCCGCAGCATAATCATGGTCACTGAGTGAAGGAATACGGCCAAAGGCAACATAGAACTCGTTAAAGGAACTCTGCGACACGCCATCGAGGATGACGCGCAGGTCCAGATCGGCTTCCACCGCGATCCGATAGAAGTGTCGTTCGCTCTGACTGAGATTCCCGTTGGTCGGAACACCCAGCGTCAATTGCGGAACGTCAACACTGATGAGCGACGCTGATGCGCCGGTATTGTTGAGATCATCGCTCTCCGGAATGCTGTTGCGGATGTCGGTTCGGACCAGAGCGTGATAGGCTCCGGGAGTCACTCCCGGCATGGTGCCGATGATCTCGCCATTTTCTCCCGTTCGGAACGTCTCATTGAGATTCACCAGCGCGTTTACCGTGAGAGTCAGGCCGGGCGCGATATCCACATAGTGATTCACGTAGCCCAACAGGGCGTCTGTGATGTCCCACGCGGTATCCGGTGAGAAGTAGATCGCATCCCGCAGCCAACCGACCGCCGGATTGGACCCTTGATTCTGCAACGTCCAAGAGACGGTCACCTGATCGCCGGGTTGCGCGGACGCGGGAAGACTGATCGCCGTTACGATAAGATCGGAAGGAGGCGGCAACTGGATGGTGATCGCCTCGGCGGCGGTGTTGTTGAGTTCTCCCGTTAACTCGTACTCGTCATCGCGGCTGTCGGTTTTCACGATCAGGTAGTAGTTCCCGATGAGATAGTACGGGATGGTGACCTGTCCGCTGTCCGAATACGCTTGTCCGGGAATCAGAGCGCCATTATGCGTAAACGTGGCGATGCGGGTATCCGAGGCGTCAAGCGTCGGATTGGGCGAAACATAGATGGCGTCATACCAGACGGTGCGGATCGTGGGGCCGGTGCCGATGTTCTGCACCGACCAACGGGCGGTAATCGGTTGGCCGGCGTTCGCCTGAACCGGCATGGTGAAAGCGATGACATCGAGATCGGGCGGCGGGGTCAACTGTACCATCATCGGCGTCGCGCTCGCGATCACGTTGTTGGACAGATCAATATCGCCGATCTGGTTGTTCGCATCCGTTCGGGCGATAAGATAGTAGTTCCCGGAAATCCCATTGGGTAGGGTGACGACACGATCTCGCGTATAGGTCTGGCCGGGAGAAAGCACGCCGGTTCTCTGGAGGGTTGTTAGGAGAAGATCCGTTCCCGTGTTCAGGATGGCATCCTGAGAAAGATAGACCGCGTCCTGCCAGCTACCGACAATCGTCGGCACCGTACCCACGTTTCCAACCGTCCACGCGACCGTTACACTCTGCCCGGAAAATGCCGAATCCGGTCCCGTGACGGATTGAGCCGCGATATTCACCGGATATGGATTCACCGTCAGCGGCTCACTGCGCAGAGTGTTGTTGTTCTCAGCACCATACTCGTATACTTGATTTTCGGCGTCGGTAGTGACGTACACGTAGTACGTCCCGGAGATGTTGGATGGTACCGTACCGATCACCGTTTCGACATACGAGCCCATCACGGCCAGCGGGCCCGTATGAATGCGGGTCGCGAGCAGCGTTGCGCTGCCGGGATTCCAGGAAGAATTCGCCGACAGATAGACCTTATCGGTCCAAACGGAATTCGGAGTGCCGGCCAAGCCGTCGTTGATCACTCCATAGGTGACCGAAAGACTTTCGCCCGCGTTCGCGCTTGCCGCGACACTGATCTGATGGACGCGCAGATCCGGCCAAGGCGTCAGGTAGATCTCCATGGACCCGGAGCTGCGGCCGATATTATTGTCTTCGAACTGGTATTCGTAGATCTGATTGTCGGCGTCCGCGGCAACGTAGACGTAGTAGTTCCCCGATATACCCTCGGGCAAGGACACGGTGGCCTGAGCCGGGTACGATGCGGACGGAGCCAGCGCACCCGCATGGGTCTGACTCTGCAGGACAACAACGGAGTCCGGATGATACACCGGGCTGCGCGACAGGTACACTCGATCCACCCACGGCCCGACGCCCGAGGATCCCGGGCCTTGATTCAACACCATCCAAGCAATAGTCACCGGCTGGCCGGAATTGCCGGTTGCAGGAAGCGTGATGTTGGATACGACTAGATCCGGCCACGGTGAAAGCGTAACCGCAACGGCGGCATCACTCCGGGTGACGTTATTGCCGTCATAGAGATGTTCGAAGACTTGGCCAAGAACGTCGGACCACACGTAGACATAATATGTGCCGGAAATCCCATGAGGAATCAACACGTTGGCTTGGGCCGCATAAGTCCCTGACGGCGCAATCGTCCCGCTTCGGCTGATCGTGGCGAGTGGGATCGAAGCGCTGGAATCGAAGGTCGCTGAAGTTGACAAGAAAATCCGATCATTCCACGTTGTCTGTGGAACGGAACCCGGACCCTGATTCTGTACGGTCCATTCCACGCTGACATTCTGTCCCGATCCGGCTGTCGAGGGAGCCGTAACCGAGGTTACGACAAGATCCGGCCAGGGCGCTGCCGAAACCTCAACCGGCAGCGAACTTCGCCGAACGTTGTTATCCTCGGAGGTGTGTTCGAACACTTGATTATTGTAGTCCGTCTTCACATAGATGAAGACGCTTCCAAAGAGAGACGACGGGAGATTGGCCGTCGCCGCTCGGGTGTAGGAAGAATCCGGCGGCAGAGCTCCCGTCCGAGAATAGCTGCCGAGAACCGTCGCCGTGGCAAGGTTCAGCGCCGTATCAAGCGACGCGTACACGCGATCGTTCCAGGAATTCTCAAAGGGCGTTCCGGGTCCGTTGTTCAGCACCGTCCACTGGATCGAAAGGGGCTGCCCGGCCGTACCGGACGTCGGGACAACGAGGTCGCTTACGATCAGATCCGGCGGCGGGGTGAGGGTGACCGTCAAGGTATCGCTGTACTCGGTGTTGTTCTGTTCGAAGACGAATTCATAGACCGAATTTCCAATATCGGTCTGGACCAGAAAGTAGAAAGCGCCATAGATCGTCTGAGGCAAGGTTACGATCCTTGAACCTTGGTACGAACTGTCCGGCAGAAGAATGCCGACATGCTGAGTGGCACCGAGCGCATGGTCATCGCCGCTCAGCAAAGTATCTCGCGACAAATACACCGCATCGGACCAGGTGCCAACGATGGTCGGCCCCGTTCCGCGATTTTGTACCGTCCACGTCATGCTGACACTCTGGCCGGAAAAGGCATTGGCCGGCGAGATGATGTTGGTAACCTGCAAATCCGGAGGAGGCGTGAGATTCACGTGCATCGGATCGTCGTTTCGGCCCAGGTTATCATTCTCGCTGGACTCCTGCACGTGGCCGCTGAAGTCGGTGCGGGCGAATACATAGTAGTCGCCGGTAATGCCCTGTGGCAACGTGAACGTGGCCGAGTTCGTGTAGCTCGCTCCCGACGGCAAGAAACTCACGTTTTCATACTGACCGAGATACGTAACCAGTTGGCCATTGTATTCGGGTTGCGGCGAAAGGTACAGGCGGTCATACCATACCGGGCTGGAGGTCGCCGCACTTCCCGTGTTGGTGACGATCCAGCTCACTTGGTAGGGTTGCCCCGAGTAGGCTTCGGGGGGAACCTGAACCTGCGAAACGGTCAGGTTGGGCAGCGTTCGAACCCTGAATGACCAAACCGGACCCGGGGCTTCTCCGTAGAGATTGGTGCTCACGATCCGCCAGTTGTACATGCGGCCATATTGTAACGAAGTGCCGACTTGGTAGCTGATCTCGGTGAGGTTTGCAGCGATGGGGCTGGTCGGTTCCGGCAGCGTGTCCGGCCACAAAAATACATTGTAGCGCTCGGCGCGGGGCGCCGGATACCAGGAAAGTCGCGGTGTGCTGGACACAAACGTCTCACCATCAACCGGCACCGGATTCGAGGCGGTTCCCGGCAATTGTTCCGGGAGGGGGGAAGGGATGAAGAAGTCGGCATCGGACGTGTCGGCAAGAAGCGGGAAATTCACGCTTTTTACTCGGATTCGGGCTCGATCCGTTGCCGGATACGAGGGCGTCCACGTGTAGAGGCCCGTGTTGGGCGCATTGGCGGTGAGCGTTGCCCAAGTTCCTTCCGGGAATGCACGGTTCAGCTCGATACGAATGGTACCGGTCAGATTCTCGGAAGTCCACATTATGTCATACGGAATGCCCATCGCACAACTCTCACCGCCGACGGGCTGTACCAGTGTTAGAGATCGTCTCGCTATTGAGAAGTCGGCATCCGTGGTATCGCCGATCCACGGGTAGGAGACTCCCACGATGCGCACACGGGCGACGCCCGCAACGGGTTCCGAAACAACCCACAGCTGCGAACCATCATTGGGGGTGGAAGCGGAAACCGTCTCCCACTCTCCGGCGGGATAACCACGGTTGAGTTCAATCCGCACATTGCCGGGCAGATTGGCGGAAGTCCACGTGATGGCGTAGGTATCGCCAATAATCCACGTCTCGCCGCCGTTGGGAACCGAAACCGCGAGCGACCGACGGCCAATACTGAAGTTCGCATTTGACGTGTCGCCCACGAAGCTCGACGCAACACCGGTAACGCGAATTCTTGCGCTCGACGTAGTTGGTCCCGCCACCGGCCAATAGAAACTTCCGTTGTCGTCGGTGTTCTCGGCAATCGTTTCCCATACGCCCGACGGGTAAGACCGGTTGATCTCTATGCGCACGTTCTCGCTGATATAGCGTGAGTTCCAGCGGATGTTGGCGGTGTCCTGAATAAACCACGATTCCCCGCCGTTGGGCTGAATCACGGTGATTCTGGGAATGCATGCTCTCCCGCCGGAATCACCGGCTGCGACGGCACCCTCACCACAGGTATTGTAGGCCACCACACTGTAAAGATATCGGACGTTTATCCCGGCGGATGTGTCATTGAGTGCGGTGACGTTCGGCGGCGTCACGCCGATTCGGAGTCCGTCACGCCGGACCTGAAAACTGTCCTCTCCGCTGATATTGTTGTTCCAGACGATCCGCACAAGTTCACAGCTATCGTCGGAGGCGACGATGCCCGTAACCAGACCCAGGGGAGCCATCCGTCGTCCGGAGTCTTGCCGGAGGCTTCCCAGGCCGCAGCTGTTAGCGGCAACAATTCCGAAGGAATACGTTCCCGCTGGGGGAGAGTCGGCGTAGCGCACGGTGTTCGCAGGAAGACTATCCAACAACTCGCCGTTTCGATACAGTAGATACCAACCTTCGTTGGTGAGATCCGTCCACGTGCAGATAATGCTGTCGCAGCGATTGTCGGAAGCGGAGAAACTCGATACCGTCGCGGGAAGACGGATGACCGAACCTGCGTTTGACTGGCTGAGCGGACCGTTGCCGCAAGCGTTGAAGGCCTGGACGGTATAGGCATATGACACACCGGACGCCGCCGTGGTATCCTGGAAGACCGTGACGTCCATGCCAACGGTATCCAGTCGCGTCCCGTTTCGCAGGATGACGTAGCCCGTCTCATGGCTTAGATCATTCCACGTAACCGTGACGGAGTCGCAACTGACGGAATCCGTCGCCTGAACATTGCCCACCTGCAAAGGCTCGCGAATGCGCGAACCCAAATCGAAGACCGATTCCGGACCGCTGCCGCAGGGATTAGTGGCGACGATCCAGTAGCGATACTCCACCCACGGAGTCGCGGTTGAATCGAGGAAGCTTGTCTCGTTCAGTGGCACCGTGGCCATCAAGGAAGGGGAACTGCCGTCGTAATTCGCTCGCCAGACCTGATAGGCCGTCGCATCAAGGGATGAGTTGTCCCACTGAATCTGCGTGACGTGACACAACCCGTCCGTCGCTAAGATCTGCTGAATCCCGGTCGGTTCGTGCCAGGCCTTCCCGGAATCGGCAAGGGAAGGCTCTCCTTCCCCGCATTGAGCGCTCCAACCGACTACCGTATATTCGGCCGGCTCACGCTCGGTAGTGACGTGGCGGAACACCGTGTAACCGGGAAACGACGGTCGCCCGACGGCTCCGACCCGAACTCCGTCCCGTTTCACCAGGAACGAGTCCAGTCCGATGTTGGTGGAGTACTCCCACGAAATCCTCACCGAATCGCACAGATCATCGCTCGCTTGCACGCCGAAGGCGGTGGGGGGATCGGGCAAGCGACTTCCCAGCCTCCATGACCGTGGGGAAACCGATGACGAGCTTGACTCGGGACATGTTCGTCTCGCCTCGATTCCGTAGAGGAACGTCCCTACCGGAGCCTGTGTGTCCACGAAAGAATCCGGCAACAATGCGGACCGAAGCGCAATCATCACGTCGTCCCGATAGATGGCGATCGTATCATTGCCGACGCCGGAATCGGGATAACTCCAATTCAGATGGATTCCATCGCACCGGTTGTCCGAGACCAACAGGTTCAATGGTCGGGGGGGAGCTACGCACGATGAGAACACGCTGTCAATACATGTCCACGAGGACATGATTGCGTCCTGTACACCGGCATGTAGCACGAAGACGTTCGATTCCCAAGTGAGGGAAGACGTCCCCACTCGCAAATAGAAACGCGGCGGCACAAGAAGATAGCCCACCGAACTGAACATGATCTCCGAGATAAACTTCCCCGGCCCGATCTCAAGGCTCTGGCCGTTCAGCGCGAACGTGTTATAGTTGACCGTCCCTTCCGGCCCGGTAATGCAATCGGGAGGAAAAAGGCACACCTCGGGCATCGGATCCTCGGCGTCGGGACCGTCGGAATCGGTATCCCAGAAGATCTGGATGGGTGTGCCGTCCGGCAAGGGAGAACCGCCGCCACACTCGTCGGTCAAAGGTGACACCGTATGGATCAGACGAGCCTGAAAAGGCAAGCTCTCACCCGAACAGGATGCCGGTACGCACGTCCAGGAAGTGATCTCTACTTCTTGCGGGCCGGATAGAAGGGTGAAGACATTGGACTCCCAACGCTCCGTCGGAAGGCAAATCCGCAGATAGTAGCGGGGCAGCGGCGGTAGCCTATTCGCCGAAAAGAATCCGGTCTCAGTATAAAAATAGCCCTCGCCAAGACCCAGAACTCCTCCGTTCATGGTGAACTCGTTGAAATTGACCGTGCCCGCCGGACCTGAATAACAGAATGGAGGATCGGCGCACAGCTCCGGCCGCGGATCACCGAGATCGGGACCGTCAAGATCATTATCCCACAGAATCTGTACGACGGTGCCATCCGGTAACGGGGTGATACCGCCACAACCATCATAAAGCGGAGTGGGACGATAATAGTAGAGCTCTGCATAGAAGCCCGGGTTTTCCCCTTGGCAGAGTTGCTCCATACAGGTCCAAGACCCAATGACAATATCTTGAACGCCGGAATTGATATTGAATACGTTGGAAACCCAATGCAAATTCGGCAGACAGACTCGAAGATAGTACCGGGAAGGCGAAGGGATTGCACCGACTCCGATCCAGGAAGTCGTGACGTTGAAATAACCTTCACCATAGTTCTGTTCTCCGCCGTTCGCAAGGAATTCATTGAAGTTGACGGAGCCGGAGGGACCTCCGATGCAGGTAGGAGGATAGTCACACAGTACGGGGCGTGGATCATCGGTATCCGGCCCGTTCCCGTCATTGTCCCACACGATCTGAATTACAGTGCCATCCGGAATCGGATTACCGCCGATACAGAGATCACGTATGGGCTGCTGACCGCTCCCGTCGTTGAAGTACATGATATGCGCTTGGAACGACTGTGCCTGCGATACGGCTGCAAGCAAAACAACGAGAAACGCTGTCAGAGAAACGGACTTCATCTTAGACCTCATTTCCGTTAGGGTGAATGGACGGTCACAGACCCGATACTCAAAGATATTCACCGCAATCTCTTCGTATTAACCTAATGGAATGTTTGGTTGGATGGACAAGGAAGGCGTTATTCAGCGTCCAAAGGCATGGAATAGTATGACACAGGATGGGAGAAGGCGCGCGAGAACACCGAATGGGACTATACCGACATGACCGGACCTATCACCAAGACTGACCCACGTCAAGACGGACTGCGAACAAGCATGTTCCTACGATGCATCACCGTATCATTTTAGGCAATTTGAGCGGAGAAACAAGCCAAAGGAGGATAATGCGCAAAGATTCTTCATGAAGGGTGACTGTCGAAAAAGTCTATTAAATATGGGAGTCTCTGTGTTGTCGGAATAATAAATACCGGTTTGATAAAGGCTTGTTCCTTGAATTCTCGCGGTTCGGCAGTTGGCGTCCAGCCCGTTCCGTGAAAAGCGCCTCATGGCCGCTTCCGTGGCGCGTGGAGATAAATAGCGGTTTATGAACCCATTGAACATGCGAGAAGCCCCGACCGGATTGCCGGCCGGGGCTGTGCTGCCCGCATCGTGTGCCTGTTGACTATTTCACGAGCAGCATCTTCTGCGATGCCGTGAAGTTCGGAGTGACCAGCGTGTAGAAATAGACGCCGGAGGGACGATCGGTACCGTCGAAAGCCACGCGGTATTGTCCCGGCGGCCGCACGTCGTCAATCAGCAGTGCTACTTTCCGGCCCAGCAAATCAGCGACAAACAAACTGACTCGTTCGGTTCCCGCAAGACGGAAACTGATCTCGGTGCGGCCGTTGAATGGATTGGGGTAGTTTGGACAGAGTTCAAACTTGTGCGACAGCGCATGATCCTCCTCCAGCGCTAACGGGAGAAGCCACAGCTCCATGAGAATTGTATACGGGCTGCCCTGTGCGTTGTAATCCACGCGCAGGTTTGTCGAATAGTCCGCCAGCGGAACCAGATCAGCCACGCGTGCCTGAACAGAAATCTCGAGACTCCGGCCGGGATTCACGGTGCCTGAGGCTGGAAGCAACTCGATCCATTCCGATGTATCCGAGATCGCGAAGGATAAGGGGCAAGTGCCGGAGTTGGCGATGGTGAAGGTGGCACTGGTATCCCGATCCTGCCAGGTTTCCATGCCGATCGAAGAGTGACTGAATTGTGCCGAGGGCCGGTCGAGCACAGCATCCTGCATTGTCGTTTCATGAGCCTCGATCACAATATCTGTAATGGTCGTATCGCAGTGAGCCGCATGGTGAAACGTGACGGAATAGGTTCCCGGAGGCAGCGGGAGGATATAGTGGCCGAGGCTGTCCGTATAGGCGGTGCCGGGCAGATCGTGAGCGGAGACGGAGCTCCCCGCGAGAGGTGCATTCGTCTCGTGACATCGAACGATGCCTTGCAGTGCACGGGGGACTGTGAAAACCTCGAGGTAGGGACGATGGTCCGGATATTCCTTGCTGTGGAACCATGTCTGTGGGATGTTGCCGCTGTTCCACGCCGTGGGATCGGTCAAGAACCAACCGTAATTGTCTGCCAGCCCGGCGACGAAATTCTGAACGTCCGCGGTAACATCCCAGCTCATCCATCCGAAAGCACTTGGGACGATGGAACTTGCTGAGACTTCGGGAGCGTGCGCGGGAAGATTGCACCAGTTCAGCGTGTGCTCGTCCCAGTCACCCAACAGACGATGAAGATTTAAGTTTCGGCCGGCCGGATTGTTATCCCACAGGGAGAAATAGTAAAGGTACAGTTGCGCAGAAATAATGGCTGTTCCCGGGGGGATTGAAGACAGCTTGAATTTGATCATTGCATCAACTTCCCAGCGGTCCGAGCCGCCCGCCCCGTATCGGTTCCTGATCCGCAACTGCGGACTCGATCCGTAGATGGTGATGCAGTCGTTTATTGCCTCGTAGGTATCGTCTGTCGGGTAGAAGATCTGTTGGGCTGGTGCTGACGTTTCGATCGCTAACAAGGCTATCACGAGAAGAGAAACAATGTTCTTCATTTCCTTTCCTACCTCGGAAAACCGAATGGCTGCATGCCATGCAACGCTTGGTTGTGGATCAATCTGACAAATTGTACTTGTGAAAGCGGCCAAGCCCCCCGAAGATCTTTGCTAAAATTGTGGATGAATCTCTGCGCTCTTTCAGCGGAGCATTCATCGAAGCGATCAAGGCTCCCGAGATTCATCCTGACATCCTGAAGACGATGACGAACACCGCCTCGACGCTTCGATCGGCGCGTTTCCACCTGAATCAGTGGCTCCTCAATGCTGCCATGATTCATGGAGTGCCGGGGCTTCAATCGGACAAGGCGGAACGAAGCCCCGGCAACCAACTCCTGATGGCACTCATCATCACCTATTTCACGAGTAGCATCTTCTGAGATGCCGTGAAGTTCGGCGTGACCAGCGTGTAGAAATAGACGCCGGAGGGAAG
This sequence comes from bacterium, assembly GCA_018812265.1. Classification (GTDB taxonomy): domain Bacteria; phylum Electryoneota; class RPQS01; order RPQS01; family RPQS01; genus JAHJDG01. The sequence continues at coordinate 33,404 of JAHJDG010000092.1, forward strand.
ATCGGTGCCGTTTAAAAGCACGTGGTGAACGCCCACCGGCAGGAATTTGTTGTCAAACAGCGTGACGACTTCTCGGCCCTGCAGGTCGTACACCTTCAGCGTCACCCACTCGTTGGCCGGCAGCGTGAAACCGATGGTCGTGGTTGGGTTGAACGGGTTGGGCCGGTTCTGGGCAAGTTCATAGCTGAACACCTCGCCCGCTCTCGGCTCGTCGAGGGTCGCAGACTCGTCGGCATGTCTTGCTCCTTCGTCGAGCGAACCCGGCTGAAGCTCCCAACCATGAGTTAGTTCCGCATAGGCGTTGCCGCTAACCAGTATCCCCCCGACAGTGCCGGAGACGGTGCAGACTCCTTCCCAGAAACTGACCGGAAAGATCTGGGTGGGCGTGATGGATATCGCCTGAGCATTGAACTCAGCTTCCACCGTCAGAGCAATCTGACGGGACGGCTCGGTAATCTGCCACGCCGTGGCGAACCGCCGGCCACTCACCGGATCATCCCAGTAACTCATCTGCTGGATGCCGTAATTGGGGAGAATTTCCAGATTGCAGTCGGAATCGTAGAGGTTCAGGCCTTCACCGAAGCCTCCTTGTCGCACGCCGTTCACCCACACATCGGCGACCATGATATCCGTCCAGTCGTCCAATTGAATGGAGAACCACTCCCATTGGACGTTTCCGTGACCGATTCCCAGAAAGTCGCCCCACTGATGATCAATCCATGCCCACCCCGTTACCGGCTCGGTGTATCCATGAACTGCGATGGTCCCTTCGACTTGAACGCGGGTATGAGAATAGTAGCCGGACCAGCCGTTTCCGATCTCGATGAATCCGTCTCCGCTGACGATCAGGGGCGGCTTTCGGGAAGACATGTCCACATTGAGTCGAATCGGCAGGCGGTCTTCACGGGCGACATCACAGACCTGAAGATGGTACTCAAACGGAATCAGATCACCATTCAGGGACTTGTTGAAGAAACGGTCAAACCAGCAAGCCTCCGCCCGCCGCACCGCCTCTTCCCGCTGGACTTCACGGAGGTCATGTTCCCCACGCCAGACGACTGGCCCGCCGCTTGATCCGGTTCGTCCGTCTTGTTCGACGTCGCCAAGGAGATCTCCTTCCAAGAGGTCGGAATCGTCTCTACGGATCAACGAGTCAATTCCAACGTCTGTCGTCGGCAAGTGGTAGTACGACAAGTCGAGGCATGACGTGGCTGAGACCAAAGTGCCCACACGCGATCGGCTGTAGATCTGCATCTGATCGAGGTCGGCGATGGCAAAAATGCGCAGCCCCGGTTTGAAGAACGCCACCATCGCACCGTACTCCTCGCCGCTCTGGGTGCCGGTCAAGTGGAAGTTCACGTACCACCACTCGTTGGGATTGCTCCCGAAAGGATCATGTCGTCCTTCCACCGAAGGGAAGGTGAAACTGGCTCCGGGTGGATCATAGGGATAGTCCTTCCAGGCGGTGCCGCAGCCGGTGGGCGTCAGTACGACGGTGGGAATCTCGGTCGGCAAGAGACCCTGTACGTAGTGGCAGACGACGCTGTCGGCCCAGAAGCCGTCCCTGGAGAAGGTGAACGTCCACCAAGCGGACAGAAGCCAATCGAACTCATAGTAGCCGGCTGAGTTCGTGTAAACCGTATGCTCAGGACTGGGCAGATAACAGCGCTTGGCGGTGACCTGGATTCCCGAGTGATCCGTTTCGCCGCTAAGTTGCGCATGGCCATATACCATGGCACAATAGGCGGGACCGGTCAGCAATAGGAGTCCCGCGATGATCAAGGACAGAATCACACGATACATGATGACCTCCCTTTCTTCGTTTGTCGCGACCGCGGCTGCCAAGCCGCTACTGCGGCCGCCATGTGAGAAACAGAGTTTACGGAACGGACTCGCTCCAACAACGCGGCGGGGTCTTGGGGGTGACGAGGCTCCCGGATATCTCGAACGTACAGATCCAGATGCCCTATCTTGAAGAGCGGTTGCTGTCGAGCACTACATCTTGTGATTGTCGCTGCGGAGCGTCTGACTCGCTCGAGGCTTGCATCGCGCCGAGGCGCACATGGCAGACGCGCCTGCCCCCTCTCTGCATAATAGTCGCAACAGACAGAAATTCCTTACATGCCCTATGCGGGGCGACCGTACCGAAACACTTGCCCTTTCCGGGGCATAGCGAACAACCGGTGCCGTTACGCGCGACGAAAACAGCGAGACGCGCGAACCAATATTCAGACCTGCTCGTCGCCAACGTTCCTCTGAGCGATTCGACACGTCCCATGAATGTACCTGCTTGTCCTGAATTCACTCACCCACGGTTCTGCGGCATTTCCCCTTGATTTCCGTGAAATGTCATGTTATATTAGTATAGATGCAGTATTGCATTCGTCTTTAGAATCCGACATGAGGGTGCGCGTGCTGTCCGGGAAGCCCAACAAACGGATTCCAGAAGAGGACATCAGACATGAGAAGCACATCTTGGCTTTCTTCGTGGTCTCGAAGAGAGCGGAACACTTTCCTGCTGTTCTGTATCCTTTGTTTATGTGCCGGTTCCTGTTCGCTGTTGGACTCCACCACCGATCCCCCGTGGCAATGGTACGTTGAGGAGGCCTGTGTTCTTGGGAGTCAGGGACAGGGCCGCGAAGGTCTGGTGCAGGCCGCCCTCGCACTGGACATTCTTGAGCGGGACTCTACACTGATGGATTCACTGGCCGTGCCTGAGCTACTCAGGCTCGATTCGTCTCTGGCCTGCTGGGAAGAGCGCTGGCCGTCGCTGGAAAGCGGTGAACTGCGCGTCAGAATTCGGGAAATGGTGTTCGCCATTCAGTTCACCTGCCGGGGTTCCGATCATCCCGAGACGGTGAGAGCCAGACTGCGGCTCGGAATGGTCTGTGTGGAACAAGGCTTGACGGAGCGTGCCGAGTCTCTGCTGAGAGACGTCAACCGAATCCTGCGCGAGGCTGCGGGTCTTAGTAAGAATCGGCTGATTCCGGCGGCTGATCTTAGCTATGGCGCGGATTTGGCCATCAAACTTGCCCGCCACTATGTCAAGCGGAGCGAGCCTGACCGCGCCGAGTTGATCTTGGACGAAACCGCACAAGTGCTGGGAGAATACGCTGGTACGGGCAATGAGGGCGACATCGGCCGGCTTCTTCTCGAAAAATCCCAAACGCGGCTAACTCGAGGAGATCCTCCGGGAGCGGTGACAATTGCCGAGGTAGCTCAGCAGGTGTTGGGTGAAAACCTCGGTCCGCAGTCTCCCGATTATCTGGATTGTCTCGACCTGCTCGTAGCTCTACACGACAGATTGGGCGAGTACGACAGGGCTGAAAGGTATCGTTTGGAGCGGGACCGGATTCTGCTAACCCGTGAAGAGCGGACGTCGGAAGATCGGATGCAGGCAATTCTGGCCTCCGTCAAGGCGCTATGGGGCGAAAATCGAAATGCCGAGGCGGAGGCGGCGTGTCGCAACGCGCTGAAGACCGCAGAGTCAATATTCGGACCGGATCATTTGGAAGTTGCCGCCTGCTGGACTCTCTTGGGCGACATCCTTCGCGCCGACGGTCGGTTCCCGCAAGCCGACAGTAGCTATCGTCGGGCCGTCGAAATTCACCGAAAATTGCATGGCGAACCGGACCTTCCGCCGTGGCGCAATCTGTATGGATTGGCTCGCACGGCTTGGGCCGTTGGACGGGAAGCTGAATCCGGCGGGCGCTTCTACGACATCTGGACGAAAAACCTGCTGATCCTGTACGATGTTCTCGGCAGCCGGGAGGAACAAGAAGCTCTGGGATACTCGTGGGCGGTCAAGGATGATGCCGCGCTGACGCTGTCCGTTCTCACCGACTTGAAAGAGCATGGATACGATCAGGAGCGGATGATCTCGCAGGTGGCGCTGTCCACGAAGGGTTTGGTTCATGATGCCATGCTTCTCCGCCAGAGAGAAGGGAGGCGTTGGGGTGCGGTGGACGAATGCGATTGGCGGCGGGAAAGGGTGTCGCCCGGCCAGATCATCGAGCGCGTGCAAGCGGCGCTGCCCCCCAACACGGCGCTTGTCACCTATCTGAAGTACTCTCACTCCCAGTGCGATGGAGCGTGTGAATCCCGCTACCTGGCCGTTGTAGTGGATGCCGAAGGGGGCGCACGGCCCGTGAGATTGATGCACTGGTGAGGAAGCTCGGGTCGTTTGCGACGAATCCCGAGTTCTTGTCCGCCAAGGAATACGAGGATGCCTTGTCTCAGCTCCATCTACGCATCTTTCGGCCGCTTCAGCCGATGCTGGAGGAGCGAGAGTGCATTCTCATCGCTCCGGACGGTGATCTGCTCCTCGTTTCTTTCGCGGCACTTGTCTATTCGGGCGACCGCACCTTCTACGAGCATCACGTGTTCGAGCATATCTTCGCGGCCGGAGATCTCCTGGGAAGCGACGGCGCGTTTCCACCGGGATCGGGCCTGCTTACGCTGGGAGGTCCGGATTTCTCCTCCGGGACTGCGTCGCCTGCGGCATTCGCCGATGGGACGTATCGCGAATCTCGCCGGGCTGCTGCAACCGCTGAGAATGAAACCGCGCCTTCTCTCGACAAGTGTCCATGCCGGAAAATCAAGACGCTCGAAGGAAGCCGGCGCGAGTCCGAAGCCGTGGCGGCCTTGTGGCCGGGTGAATCACAGGAATCCTCGATTGTGCTCGTCGGCAGCCAGGCCACGGAGGAGTCGTTCCGACGGAACGCTCCCGGGAAACGCATCCTGCACTTGGCAACGGATGGGTTCGTGATGGGCAACGTAGATGCAGCGAGCGGAACCGCGATTCCCGCCGTGGGGGAACCGGAGCTGCTGGCGCAAACGAGAGAGCCAATCCCCGCGAGTGGTCTCTGTCTGGCGGGATCAGCCGCCAACCGGACGGAACCGATGAGTGAGGGAAACGACGGAATTCTGACGGCGGAAGAAGTGGCGAACCTGAATCTGGAGGGCTGTGAACTCGTGGTGCTGTCAGCCTGCATGACGGGATCGGGGCAGGCGGTCAGTGGGGAAGGCATGTACGGTCTGGCGCGGGCGTTTCGGCTGGCCGGTGCGAGGAATGTCATCTGCGCGCCCTGGCCGGTGGACGACGCGGCCACCGCCGAGTATATGAAGCATCTTCTCCAAGTTTTCTTCCGCCGGGGAACTCACAATGTCGGCCTCACGATGCGAGAAGCGGCTGAAACGTTCTCGACGGATGCACAAGTGCGCGACCTATCCTATCGTCCTGTGCACTGGGGCGCGTTCATCGCCTACGGTGACGGCCATCCCCGGTAGGGATCGCGCGCGCAAGCATATGTCCGAGCCACAAAGCGAAGAAAACAAAGACCTTAACCGCCTATGGCACAGTGCGTGTCAGGGCAACAAACCGGCTCTCGACGAGCTGGTTTCGTTGTTTCGTGAAAGATTTTCGGTAATCCTGCGACTAAGAGAGCGTGACCTGCCGGATTGCGGCATGGAAGACGTCCTCCAGGACACGTTGCTGGAGATCGTGGAGGCAGCTAATCGAGGACGAGAAGATATTCTCGATATCTTTCGCTATGCCCGCGGGATCCTGAATCACAAAATCGAGGACTATTACCGAAATCGCGCTCGTGACAGAAACCGGTTCGCTTCCGATACCGAGAAGGCTCTGGAAGGGGCGGCGCACCTGAATGTCGAAGATGAGTTCGCCAGCCGGATGGACACGAAACAAATAGTCGAGGCAATTGAACGATTGATTCGAGGCGGAGAGCTGTCGAAGTTCTGCGCGGAAAGGCTTCTGGCGCTAATCGAGTGCGGAGATGAAAAAGAGGTTAAGCGACGAATTCTGGCGCGATGGCCAAAACTGAGTTCCGGCGCATACGACACCCGGAAGAATCGCTGCAAGGAGGAAATGAGGCCGTGGCTCATGAATCTGGGGGGCAAACGCACTGAGTAAATGCATCAACAAGGAAATCGGCGACTTGTTCGTTGACTATGTCCTCGACGGCCTCGACGAGCGGGACAGTGAACGATTCGAACGGCATCTCTTCGATTGCAAGCGCTGCTTCGCCGACTTGAAAGAGATCGCGCCCACGGCGGCCTTCCTGAAGGCGCACCGCCCAGAGATCATCGAGGAGCTCAAGGCGCGCGGGATTGATCTCGAGGAACTCGCGAGAACGCAACACCGGCATCGCGGATCGTGGTTCGCCCACTGTCTCGATACTTGTCGAAGAGCACTGCGCCGGCTGCCGCGGCTGCAATTCGCACTCCCCGCTGCGGCGGCAGCCGTGGTGGCGCTATTGGTCGTTTTCTCCTTGCGACCCGACCCAGACTGGGAATTCCCGAGATTGGAGTCCAGGAAAGTCCAGCTCCGCGCCCACGGCCTGTCGGCGGCGCGAGACGAGTTTGAACGGGGACGCGACGAATACGACCGGAACGAATACCGGAGCGCGCTGCCGCATTTTGAGAGCGCGACCGCGCTGGCTCCCGAGCAGGGAGCGTACTGGCTTTACCTCGGGACAACCTACGGCCACCTCAAAGAACTCAAGAAGTGCATCGCCGCGCTTTCGCGCGCCGACAGCTTGGCCAGTGAATCGTATCGTGAAGAGGTTCGCTACCGACTGGCTCTGGCATTCGTGCGGAACGATCAAGCGAACCGGGCGAAACCCCTGCTTGACTGGGTCGTGTTGCAGGGAGGGCCGTTCGCAGCCCGGGCGGACGCTCTGCTTAAAAAAACCGATTCCCGTCATCGCCCGAGATGACTTCGTCGCGTCCTTGATCCGGTCATCCTCCGCTGGACAAGTCGTGTCGGCCGACGACACATGCATCGAGGAACCGTCCATGGCACAGCATCCCACAATTCGATGGCCGCACGGATCCGTTCTGGCGGCCGTTTTCTTCGTCATCGTGTTTGGTTTGCCGAAATTCGCGGCTCCGACTCAGAGAAGCACAGTTTTCAACGCGCTCGATGAACCTCTGGGCGACTGTACGATGACTCAGAGTTTCAACCATCCTCCGGGTTCAGGGCCGTTGTTTATTTCACGCCACTACAGGATTCTGCAGTAGGACTCAGCTATCGTCTGGACAGGATTCGAGCGAGATTCTCCGCAACGCAGACGGAAGATCGCGCGATGCGCTGGCATGTCTATCGGGAGCGCGCCGAGAGTCCGGGGAAACAGGCTCGGAGTCGCACAAAGAAATCCTTCTTCCCGCAGTTTCGGATCCGCCTTAGTGCGATGAGGATCTCTGGATGTGGCTTGAAGTCACGAAGAGCGCCGAGCTGTGGCCAGACGTCCATTACTTCAACGTGTATCGCAACCGGATGCCGTCAACTCCGGATCAGACCTGGGTCTCGGATATCACCGACATCCGATTGGGCGGTGGCCCTCGATGCCTTCGCGGCACGGATCGGCTGGGCGTTGTTCCACCATGGCTGCGCTGCATCCATCTCTGTGACTGGGGCGTTCAATACGTCTGTTGCGACGACCCGGATCTCCTATGGCAGCTCGGCAGGGAATCGGCATCACAGTTGACCGAGCCGGAGGTAGCGCTCACGATCCTTTCTTGTGATGAGTGTCCGGCCGCGGGCAGCCAATGCTGATGGAATGGCTGGCGTCTCGAAAAAGCTCTATCAAGCCAAACCGGAAAAACGGAGGAGACCATGAAGGTAAAAACTTGGTTTTGTCTGGGAGTACTCGTTTTTATTGCCGCCACCGTACTCCTGGCCTCGCAGCCCGCTCAGAAGCGGAATTCACCGGGAATTGGGGATAAGTTTCAGGTTCCGGGAGAATGGAGCGGGCGGACTCTGACGGGCCCGGAACGAGCGACGATTCAGCAGGCCATTGACAACATCCGCACACCGCCACCGGCCGCCATCACCTACACCGATGCGCAGAACCGTCCGCACACCGTATCCTGCTCGACCATTGCCGCCGATCTTCAGGCCCAGCTCAATCGGGGGGCTATCGAAGCGGAAACGCTGATGGTGGGACCCTACGGAGGAGTGCTGTCGGACGGACGCGAGTCCACCGAAGGCGATCAGATGAACCTTGATCAGGAGTTTCTCCTCGGAGTCGCCGAAGATCCGAGTGCGATGATCTATCTCGAGGAAGTGCTGGTTCATGAACGAACGCACAAGACCCAGCGCACCCAGGGAACCACCAAGAGCGAACGGGAAATCGAAGCCTTCAAGGCCGGACTGGTCTACAAAGACTCGCTGGGTTTGGACACGACCGATGGCATGTATTACATGGCCTGGCAGGAATATCTGGCGCACCGGCGGGCTTACGCCGCCGGGCAGACCATGCACTCTTCCGTGGTTCAGGGAGCCGATGGTTATTACTTCTTCCTTCAGTTCGATATTATGGGATCGGGTTTCAACTATTTCAGTTCCATTCAGATGGGCGCCGCCGGTTGCTCCCAGTATTCGCTGTCTCCGACTCGCCCCTCGGATATGATCTATCTTCTGAATCCCCCGCCGCTCCCGCCCGGTATGAACGTCGCGCTCGTCTGCGGCGGTGAACCTTCGCTTCAGGTGGGCCGCATTCACGCCCTGGCCGTCTTTGACGGTCAGGTGGAAGGCCAACTGATCCGGGATTTCGGCCCGCCGAACTATCCGCCGATGTTTTTCTACTCTCTGACGCGTTGTCCGTGGACGGGTACGTTGTTCGCTCTGGATACGGTAAACCAGAAGATCGTCATCCTATCGGACTCGGATCAAGACGCTGTTCCGGATACCATCATTTCCGAGTTTGCCTGTGCTTCGTGGGAGGGATTCGAGTCGCTGGACGGAATGCGGGGAGTGGATTTCGCGCGTCATCAGGATGGCCGCTACGGCCTGATTGTCAGCCATTACGACGTGCATCTGTCACACGAGATCATTCCGGACGAAATCCGTCCCTTCCTTGCCGACGAGAACGGCGATGGCATGGCCGATGGCTGTGAAGCGACTCGCACGCGTGAATTCGTCCAGTTCATTTCGTATTTTCAGGAGCCTCTGCCCGTCGCGGGCGATCAAGAGGTACAACTTTTCGCCCCGTGGAACCACACCATTCAGGTGTGGCTCACCGATTCATTGGTTCAGAATCTCCTGGCGCTCTTGGGAACCGTGCACATGGCGGCGGGAGTGGATACCGTCTGCCCGCTCGCTCGACCGCTTGCCGTGGGCGAATTCATCGCGCCCGTGGATCAAACTTCCGGTGCGCGACCGCGATTGGCCACCCGCGTTGGTGAAGCGGCGGCGGGGGATGACTTACGCGCGTCTCTTCCGAAACGGTTCGCGCTTCGCGCGCCGTATCCCAATCCCTTCAATGCAACGACAACGCTACATTTCGATCTTCCGCGCGCGTCTTCGGTTCGCCTCCGCATCTATGACGTTCTGGGAAGAGAGACGGCAGTCTTGGTGGATGAAGTGAGGAGTGCGGGAACCCATCGGATCATCTGGAATGCCGCGGATCTTTCCTCTGGGATTTATTTTGTGCGTCTCGAAGCCGATGCAGCGGTGCAGACTCGCAAACTGCTGCTCGTGAAGTAGCCTCATCCGCGACACTGCCCAAAGGGATGGTAATAAAAAGCCGCGCGACGATTGCCGCGCGGCTTCTTGCATGTGCCTGAAAGCGCCCTATGGAATCCACTCGCGACGATAGTGGACGGCGGCGCTGTCTGCGGAGGAAGAGCTGCGAACCTGCAGGTAGGTGAAATCGCTGGGGAAGGGAACATCGGTTGAGACCGGTTGCCACGAATCCCACTGTACGAGCGCGAGATCGTCGAACCACGCATAGCCCGTGCCCGACGTGGGCGGATAGAGACTCAAGCGAATGTTGTAGAAATTGGTCGCACCGGGAACGTTCAAGTCCGATGCGACGTAGGTCCAATCGTTTTCGCCCGACAGCGGATAGCCGGCCACGGGTTGACTGATTAGCGTCCCTCCGCTGCGCTGCGTCCAGAATTGCATTTCGATGGTCGCATCCCCGGCGTTTTCCGTGCGAATCCAGCCGACCAGACTGTGCGGGAGCGCATCGTCAAGCGGTGAGCGGAGCGAGAGTGTCGTCACCACGTTGTCACCCGCGTCATACACGCGGCGCAGGCGAATGCTGCGCGAACCGCCGTGAGCGTAGTCTTGATTGTAGGCTTCATCACCGCTGTTGAGATTCCAGGGAGTCGCACCCTGATCCTCCATGTTCCCGAACCACAACAGGTCGCGACCGACGCGAATCTGGGCACTGGGAAGTCCCAGAACTTCGGCCGACACGGGATAGCCTCCGCCGTCCAGCCTGTGGGGAAGCGACGTCCACCAGCCGTCCTGATCGAAGAGCGCGAGCGTGTCCGTCCACTCCTGACCGGTGAGCGTGACGGCGGTCGTGTCCCAAATGATCCGCGCGGTGTCTTCGCCGGGCGCGCGCACCATCCACGTATCGAGGCGGCGCGACATTTCCGAAAGATAATCGAGAATCGCTCCGCCGAACTCACCGGTGGCCGGTTGTGGAATCCAATCATCAATGTAGATCGGATGAAGAATCGCTTCGTCCACGCCGCCCGCGGCGGAGATGTGAACTTGTAAAACGACCGTCGGTAGGCACTCCGCATAGCTGAGATCGAAAGCGAAGTTGCCGAGGCTATGCGCGATGAGCTTGCCCTGATAGACCTCGAAGCCCTGAAAGATGTGGGGATGGTGAGTCACGACCAGGTCGGCGCCGTTGTCAATGGCATATTGCCGCAAGCGGCGCTCGGTGGTGTCGGGAACGACGTCGAACAGAATGATCTCGGGATCCCACTCGGGAAGTCCGAGCAATGCGGACAATTGCGGTTGCGTCTTGTATTCGCTGCCCGAATGCACGTTCAGAACGACGAAATCGGCCAAGGCAGCCGCTTCGGGAATGGTCGCTTCGATCGCGCTTCGATTCCACATCGCGAATCCGGGACGCGAGCGGCCCGCATCGAGGAACGGCTGATAGTTGTTGTACGATCCGGTGCGGTCGCTGAAACTGAGCATCGCCAGCGAGAGTCCGTTTCTCGACAGGAACTTGGTGCGGCGGGCTAAGAGATCATTCATGTCCGCTCCGCCGTGTGCGATTCCCGCGCCGTCGCAGACCTGCATCGTTTGAAGCATTCCCGCTTCCATGTAATCGAGAATGTGATTGTTGGCGAGCGTCGCGAAGTCGAATCCCGCGAAGACCAAACCGGCCACGTTGGCGGGACTTCCCTTGAGAAGAATCCCCTTGGTGGGATGCCCGGTGGTGGCGGTGGTCAAGGGAGATTCGAGGTTGCAGCTCGCCAGATCGAACGGCTCGAAAAGATGTTGCGTGGGCTCGAAGATCGCTTCCACGCCCTGCGTTTGAATAATGCCGCCCGATTGCTCGTAGCCGCGTCCCAGCATAACGTCGCCGCAGAACGACATGCGGAGTTCGCGGTTCATCGTAACGGGAGAATCCACGACCGCATAGCTTCGCCACGCCACGTTCTCATCGTCGTCGGTGACGGTGAGCGTTACCGTGTATAGGCCGTGCTCGGGGTAGTCATGCGTAGGATGCGTGATGCTGGAGATGAATCCATCGCCGAAATCCCAGCGATGATGAATCACGTCGCTGTCGGCGTCGCGCGCCAGAGAGAGAAACGACACCCGCACGCTGTCGGGCTGCGCGCCACTGATGATATTACATCGGAAATCGGCCAGCGGAGGAACCGGCAGCCAATCGGTTACGTCGAGAATTTCGTCAAACAGCACTTCGCCGCGCGGGGACGTGTTGTCGTTGTCGTCAACGAAATGGAGTTCGGTGATGTTGGGGAGATAGCCGAATCGCCCGTGCCAGTCCTCGCCGATGGGCAGATAAACGGGAATCCACTCGTCTTCGTCGAACCACCCTTGATAGGTCGTGATCCACACCTGCGCCTGCGGGCATTGACTTCCCCAGATGATGTAGCGCATCCAGTTGGCCGAATCGCCGACTCCGAACGACTGCATCTCGCCGTCACGGACCGTCTTCATGGCTACCCGCCAGACCGTGCCGAACTCGATGGGCGTGGGCGGTATCGTCTCGGATTTCCACGTATTGCCGTAGAGCCGAAGCGAGTGACCGCTGCCGTTGTATGAATCGGTGGAAATGATTGCCCAATTGTTGGGCTCGAAATCCTCGCCGGGAATACTGCCGAGCGTGACCCCGTTCTCGAAGTCTTCGATGACGACCGGAGACTCGGCGGGTCCTGGCGGGAGTGGAACAATCGAATAGAAACGCGGATCGGGAAGGCTCGCCATGTCGCCGACCACGTAGAACGTATCGGAGGTGACGATCAGTGTCTCCGCCGGAGATCCCGAAGGATAGGGCAGCGAAAGCACGGCCCACTCGAAAATCACGGGGGAGGGGAACCAGTTGAGCTCGAGTACTGAGTCCGTCACGCGGATGGTCAGCGCAGCGGTGGAATCGCCATCGAGCGAGTACCGTCCTCGGTGAGAAGAAACCGGGTTCTTTCTAACGGTCTCTTGTCCGAAACCGGTAGCCACCACTGAGAGGGCGCACAAAATCACCAGACACATCAGTTTATCAACACGTTTCACGCGAAACCTCCGCCTTCACTCGGGAAATCATACTTCCAAGATAATCACAGGTTGGCCGAAAGTCAATGCCATGAGCGGCTCGACTGTAATTCGATTGAATTGACCCACTTTGACGAAGACGCCCCGCACAAGCGGGGCGCTTCTATTCACAGTGTGTAATCCCATTATTTTCGGGGTGCGGTGAGACCCATGATGAGGCCGAGAACTACCGACCAGAGGGCTGCAAGACCGATTTGATAGTCTTTGGGCAAGGAAAATGTGATGATATGGGCGGGGATCCAGAACCAGAGCAGCGTCCACCAGGCTCTCGTCAGACCGGCGGTGCTCCAGCGGCCGGCGATGAGATTGTCCTCGAGGCGGTGAATGAACATCATCTGCGGCCCGAAAAAGACGTTCGTGCTGACGGACATGGCAATAGCCCAACCGATTCCGCCGTGACAAGCGCGCGGCAGAAGTTCGTGTTCGACCAGCGCGTCCACGAATCCGTACATGCCGGTGAATCCGTATTTGATGATGATTCCGAGAACGGCCCACGCGGCAATCTTGGCAAATACTTGCCAGATTTTACAGGGAAGGGTCCACGTGCGCGTGCGCAGAACGTGCGAAAGGAGTTCGCCGAGCGTCCCCAGAATCGCGAACTGCACGGCGGCGGAAAAAAGCGGGTTGGAAACAACCCACTGAATGTAGGTAGTCATGGAAAGGTCTTCGATCGGTGAGGCTATTTGGAGGCGGTGATATTGCCTGCCGCTCGTACTGAAGCAGGCCGCAGGAAAGTTCGAATTACCAGGATCACCACGCCGATGGAGAGAACGATGAGCAGCAGATCCGTGGCGATGAGCAGCGATTTTTTTTCGGCGATGTATTTGAAAAGGAGAATTCCGAGCGAGGCGAGCGTGGTCAAGATCATGAACACGGCGGGAATCAAAGCGAACGCGTATCTGCGTCCCCACAGCAGGAGCCAACTGGATACGGCGAGCAGCGAGAGCGCGGCCAGGAGTTGATTGGCCGTGCCGAACACCGGCCATAGCGCGCTGAAAGCGTTGGAGTAGGCGAGGATCCACATCAGCAGAACCGACAGGCCGGAATTGAACCAATAGATGTGAAAAATTCGGGGTGGATTCTTGAACAGAATCACCCACAACTCCTCGAACAGATAGCGGTTCAACCGGACGGCGGAATCGAGTGTGGTTACCACGAATCCTTCCACCATGAGAATCCCGAACACCGCGCCGAGTCCCACCGGAATACCGAGTCCTTGGTGGAACAGGTGACCGGCCGCCAGCGAGAAGCCGAGAATCGGATTGGATTTCACTCCGACATCAGTTGGCCAGACGATGGATTTGTAGTCCACGGAACTAAGCGAAGCTCCCACCGCCAAGAGCACGCACACCGCCAGCAGCGATTCCAGCAACATGCCGTTGTAGCCGACCTTGCGCGCGTCGGTTTCCATAGCGAGTTGCTTGCCAGTCGTTCCGCCCGCCACCAGAGAATGAAAACCGGAGATCGCTCCACAGGCGATGGTAATGAACATCATCGGCCAGATGAGTCCCAGATGCCGCATGCCTTCACTGAGATTGAAACTCGGCATCGTGACCGAGAGTCCGCCCGCTCCCGCCGTGACGAGCGAAGCGATCATCAGGACGATTCCGGCGTAGAGAATCTGTACGTTGATGAAGTCGCGAGGCTGAAGAATCATCCAGACCGGAGCACCGGCGGCGAACAGCACGTACACGGAGATGATAATCATCCACGTGGTCGGGCCGAGGCTCACTGGATAGTGAATGCCCATGATGATCGAGACGATGCACACCGCCGACGCCATGAGGTAAGCCAGCCCCGTGTGAATCTTGACGCGATAGATGAGCCAACCCAGAAGCGGAGAGCAGAGCGTAATCACGATCACGCTCATCGAGGCGATTCCCCCGATCCGACCCATGAGCACGCCGTCCACCGTCACCGTCTTGAGAAACGTCTGTCCTTCGGTCACGCCGATTTTGTGAAGCGGCCAGAGCGACGTGAGCGATATCGCCGTGGCGCTGAGGAAGGAGGACGTTACCAGAACGATCATCACGATGGTAAAGGCGATGAACAGATTGAAGCCCGTGGGTCCCAGAGTGCGGCGGGCCACTTCCGCCATGGATTTTCCGCCTTCGCGCATGGAGATGAAGAGCGCCGTGAAGTCGTGGACCGCACCGATCAGGATGCCCCCGACCACCACCCACAGCCAGGCCGGAAGAAATCCGTAGAGAATCGCCATCGTCGGACCGAGAATCGGCCCGGCTCCGGTAATCGTGGAAAAGTGGTGGGCAAAGACGATGTGACGTTTGGTGGGGACGTAGTCGCGGCCGTTGTTCAGCTCAACGGCCGGTGTGACACGGGTCGAATCCTCGCCCAGCGTACGCGCCACGTAGCGGGCATAGGTTCGACTCGCGAGGTAGAAAACGGCGGCGGCGATCAGCAGAAAGACGAGAACGTTCATTTTCGATTCAAGAAGTGCATTCGCGGCTCACGCGATGGGGGCAATCGTGGGCTTCTCAATCGCGAAGCGGATGAGTCTTTCCCTGCCGGCAGTCGCAGCTACGTCCGGCGTATCCGTCCGGGAATCAGTAACCAGAGTGAGAATCCAATTGCGACAAACGCGATCAGCAGCCAGATGTGAAGGGCGGTCGTCGCATTGCCAATCGCTATCCCGCGGGCTGCGACCGTGAACAAGCCGGTCGCGATAATTGCCGCGACAAACAATACGGGACGGCCGCCGACGATCACGCGCAGGACAACGTAGATCAGGAGTACCGCCAATAAACCGTGACCGGCCGCCAGAAGCCACTCACCCGGCTCGACCGCGCGACCGGGCAGCAAGAGAATCACTCCCGCGATCACGAGCAAACCGCGCAAGGCAAATGTTTTTACCGGACCGCACCACAGATAAGCGAACAGCGTTGCGCTCACGGCCCAAAGGAGAATCGAGGATAATAGGTCCGGCGCCATGCCCAGAATCGGCCACGGGATGGCGATCCATTCGGGCACGTTCCAGCCGGAGAAACTTGCCCATGCGGGAGCCGCAGCGTTCAACACCGCCCGGGCCGTCTGAACCATCAACACGGCTCCGATTACGGCTCCGGCGGTCAACAGCGCATCCCATCCCGCTTTCTTCCGCGAGGCGGCGCGGAAGTCATCCCATGAGTCGCGATACAGAGCGGTAATTAAAGCGATCCCCATTGCGAACAGAACATAGAACATCACCGTCGAGATGAGAGCCTGTACGATGGAATCCATCCGGAAGACGGACCACGGTTGCTCGATGTTGTAGAAGTACGACTCTTGCGCCAGATAGAGATCGCTCGCGGAACCGCAGGCTATCACGATTGCCGGAACGATGGCGAGCAGGAACGCGCGTTTCCACGCCACCTCGCCGCGGCGAGTTCTTTTTGCGAGCAGCAGCGCACCCCACACGGCCAGACCCGCCAGCACGAGAATATTCAACGCTCGCAGCAGCGCGCGCGGGGCGGTGGTGGCGCGCCGGTCGCGCTGCCACTCCTCCGGAACTTTGTAGAACGCGCG
>JAHJDG010000093.1 GCA_018812265.1 bacterium
CCAGGCCGACCAGCCCGAGCGCGGCCACCAGCACGGACAGCGCGGCGAACACCACGCACGCCTTCTGCAGGCGACGCTCGTCGTCGTACCGCTCGCCGACCTTCTCGGCCACGAACCGCAGGGGCAGGGGCTGGTCGGGCACCAGGCGTCGCCAGATCTCGCGCAGGTCGGGGAGGGCGCGGGCCAGCGCGCCCGGCGCGGTGCGCAGCCCGATCATCATGGCCGTGTCGGAGCGGTACAGCGCCAGGGGCGCCACGGCGTGGTGCAGGGACAGCGTGTGGAAGTCGCGCACCACGCCGACGATCTGCCCGCCCATGTCCGGCCACAGGTCGAGCGGCTTGCCGAGGGGATCGTCCCAGCCCAGCAGGCGCGCCGCGGTTTCGTTGATCAGCAACGGCGCGCGCAGCTCTGGACCGTCGACGAAGTTCCGGCCGGCGACCAGCTCCACGCCGAAGGTGGCCAGGAAGTCCGCGTCGGCCGCCACCAGCTCGATCTCCAGGTCGGTCCCACGCGCGCCGGCGCCAGGGAGCAGCCGGTAGTTGGGCTCCCACGTGGGATCGGGCCAGCACACCGTTGCCGCCACCACGTCCGGATGGGCCAGGAGGGCGCGCTTCATCTGCGCCGCGCGCTCGGGCTGGCGCAGCTCTCGGCTCAGCAGGAGCAGGGGGACGACGACCGTGTCGCGCGTCTCGTACCCCAGGTCGCGGCCGCGGACGTAGGTCGTCTGCCGGTACACGACCGCCGCCGTCACCACGAGCACCACGCACGCGGCCAGCTGCACCACCACCAGTCCGCTGCGCGCCACGCCGCCCCTTCGCGGCGCCGTGCCCGTCCGGTGTTGACCGGCGAGACCGGGGCCGGCAAGAGCATGATTCTCGGCGCGCTCGACGTGCTGCTCGGCGCGCGCTGTCCGAAAGATGCGGTTGCCGAGAGTGCGGATCGCGCGATCATCGAAGGCGAGTTCCATCTCTCCGACTTGCCCGGTCTCACCGAGAAGTTGTTCGACGCCGAGGTCGAACTCGGCGATGATCTGATCGTTCGCCGGGAGATCGCGAAGAGCGGTCGCGGCCGAATCTGGCTCGATGATCGTCCGGCATCGCTGGAAACGATGCTGCGAATTCGCGACCGGCTCGCCGACTTCCACGGCCAGCGCGAACAGCAATCCCTGTTCGATCCCCATCGTCAGATCGAGTATCTTGACGCGTTCGCAGGTTCATCCGATCTGGCGAGAGACGTGGCCGGACTCTTCATTCGCCGGGTGGCGCTCAAACGTGATTTGGAGCAAGCCAAAGCGGCGTTGGAATCGTTTCAACGGGACCGCGCCCTGCTGGCCTATCAACTCGAGGAAATCGCGAGGCTCGGGCTGAAGGCGGGCGAAGAGGAGACTCTGGAAGCGCGGCTTCGTAAACTCGAGAGTCTCGAACGATTGGCCGAGGAGTCGGCGCGTCTTGCCGATGTTCTCTCGGAGTCTGATCCTTCGCTCGAATCGCTGGCCGGAACATCCAAGAATGTCGCCGCCGCCATCGCCAAGACCGATCCGGATCTTTCGTCTTTGGCGGAAGAGTTGTCGGTGATCGCCTCGCGAATCAAAGACGTCGCCGCCGGGGTCCGCCGCTATCGCGACGGCCTGACTCTCGATGAAGGAGAGCTGAACAAGCTGCGCGAGCGTCGCAGCCTGCTGTGGGAGTTGCGGCGCAAGCACGGAATGACCGTCGAGCAGATTCTGGCCCGTGCGGATCAGATGAAGGAACGCATCGCCGAAGGGGAATCGCGCGAACAGGCGGTGCACAAGATGGAGGACGATCTGCGGCTGCTGTCTTCAGAGCTTATAGAGCGAGCGCGCGATCTGTCCGACCGGCGTTCCCGGTCCGCCAAGCGTTTCTGTAGTCTGGTGGTCAAATCTCTCAAGCCGTTGGGTTTCGATGCGCCTGATTTTCGGGTGGATATTCAGACGATCCCTGAGCCGCTCGACGCCGAGCGCATCTCCGCCGAGGGCGCCGACCGCGTGGAATTTCTGTTTTCCGCCAATCCCGGCAAAGCGGCTGCGCCCATTCAGCACGTGGCTTCCGGTGGTGAATCCTCGCGCGTTACTCTGGCCATTAAATCCGTGCTCTCGGACAAAGCGGATTATCCGCTGATGATTTACGACGAAATTGACATCGGCATCTCGGGCCGCGTGGCCGATCAGGTCGGACGGGCGCTATCCGAGCTTGCCGGGCGTCATCAGCTGTTGGTCATCACGCATCTGCCGCAAATCGCTTCGCGCGCCGATCATCACTTGTTGATCGAGAAAAAGATTCGCGGCGCAATCACCGAGACCAGCGCGCGTTTCCTGCATGGAAAGGAGCGCGTGCAGGGCGTAGCCATGCTCATGGCCGGCGAGAAAATCACCGAACGTTCTCTGGCGTCGGCCAGCGAACTGCTTCAGCAACAAGATCCATCATAACTATCGATTCACGTGGACAAACTGGTCATACAAGGCGGACGAGCTCTCGAAGGCGAGATTCGCATCTCCGGTTCCAAGAACGCCACTCTGCCGCTGCTGGCGGCAACGCTCTTGGCTCCCGGAACGTACCGCTTCACCAACGTTCCGCGCCTTCGCGACGTTCGCACGATGTCGCATCTGCTCCGCCTGCTCGGGGCGCAGGTGAACGAAGACGATCACACGCTCACGGTGGACACGTCGCGCGCGCGCTACAACGAAGCGCCCTACGAACTGGTCAAGACCATGCGCGCCAGTTTCTACGTGCTGGGTCCGCTGACGGCTCGTCTCAAATCCGCCCGTGTCTCGTTGCCCGGCGGTTGTGCGTGGGGACCGCGTCCGGTGGATCTGCATATTCGCGGTCTCGAAGCGCTCGGCGCGAAAATTGATCTCGACGAGGGATACATCGTATCGTCCGGCGAGAATCTTCGCGGAGGAGTTTTCGAGTTCCCGATCTCCAGCGTCGGCGCTTCGGGTAACGTTCTCATGGCCGCTGTGCTTGCTCACGGCACCTCTATTCTGAAGAACGTTGCGCTCGAACCGGAGATCACTCATCTCGCGAAGTTTCTGACTCGCATGGGAGCCGACATCGAGGGCATCGGCACCACCGAGCTTCGCATCAAGGGCGTGCCCGAGTTGCATCCGGTGGACGCCGAAATGATTCCCGACCGCATCGAAACCGGAACCTACATTTGTGCCGTCGGGGTGACGGGCGGTCGCGTGCGGCTCACGCATTGTGAACCGCGTCACGTCGAGGCGGCCGTCGAGTATGCGCGGAAAATGGGAATCACTGTGACGCTCGAAGAAGGCTCCCTGTTTATAGAAAGAGGCTCTTCGCGGTTGAAGCCGATCGAAGTGACGACCGAGCCTTATCCCGGTTTCCCCACCGATTTGCAGGCTCCGTTCATGGCCCTGTCGTGTCTGGCCGATGGTGTTTCGCGCATCTCTGAAACGATCTACCGTGACCGTTTCACGCACGTGGCCGAACTGGCGCGACTGGGTGCGCAGATTCGCGTCGAAGACGCCGTGGCCGTGATTACCGGAAGCGGCGAACTGCGCGGCGCGCCCGTAATGTCCACCGACCTGCGGGCTTCCGTGTGTCTGGTCTTGGCCGGTCTGGCGGCGCGCGGAACGACCGAAGTCAAGCGAATCTATCATCTGTATCGCGGATACGAGCGTATCGAGCGGAAACTCTCCGCCGTCGGAGCGGAGATCCGCCGTGAAGAGGGAGAGTTGTGAGCGCCGAGTTCGTTCATCTCCACAATCACTCGGAGTACAGCTTGCTGGACGGTGCCTGCAAGCTGGACGAACTCGTCCGGCGCACTAAAGAGCTGGGCATGAACGCGATTGCTCTCACCGATCACGGAGGCTTGTTCGGTGCCATCGAGTTCTATCTTGCCGCCCGTCGCGCCGCCATCAAACCGATCATCGGCTGCGAGGCCTACATTTGTCCGGATCGCCGCGAGCGCACCACGCCCGGCGGACGCTGGGGTGAACACGCCAATCACCTTCTGCTGCTCGCCAAGAATGAAACCGGCTACCGTAATCTGGTCAAGCTTTCTTCCATCGGCTACACCGAGGGTTTCTACTATCGGCCTCGTGTGGATGCCGAGGCTTTGTCCGCCTACTCTGAAGGATTGATCGCCACTTCGGGATGTCTGGCGGCCGAAATTCCCGCCCTGCTTCTGAACGATGACGAAGAAGCGGCCTGGAAAAAAGCCTGCTGGTATCGCGATGTTTTCGGTGAAGATTTCTATATCGAACTTCAGTGGCACGATCTTGCCGAAGACCGCAAAGTCTTCGCTCGACTTCAGAGTCTGGCGAAGCGATTGGGAGTGAAAGTCGTCGGAACGAACGACACGCATTATCTTATGAAGGAGCACGCCGAAGCCCATGACGTGCTCCTGTGCGTCGGCACCAACGCCAACGTCGCCGATACCAATCGTCTCCGTTTCGAGACCGAGCACTTCTATCTGAAGTCTCCGCAGGAAATGGCCGCGCTGTTCGAGGATTGCGCCGAAGCCCTGAAAACGACTCTGGAGATCGCCGAGAAATGCGACCTCTCATTCGATTTCTCTCAGCGACATCTACCCAACTTCCCGTTGCCTGAGGGCGAGACCGACGAGATGTCCTATCTGGCCAAGCTGGCTCGGCAGGGACTGACCAACCGCTACTCGCAGATCACTCCCGAGCTGACGGACCGGTTGAACTACGAGCTGGCGATGATCGAGCAAATGAAGTTCGGCGGATATTTTCTCATCGTATCCGACTTCATCCGCTACGCTCGGTCCATCGGCGTGGCGGTAGGGCCGGGTCGCGGATCTTCCGCCGGATCGCTCGTATGCTACGTACTCGGAATCACCAACCTCGATCCCATTCGCTTCAGTCTCTATTTCGAGCGGTTTCTCAATCCCGAACGCATCTCCCTGCCTGACATTGACATTGACTTTCAGGACGAAGGTCGGGATAAGGTGATCGCCTACGTGAGGGAGAAATACGGAACGGAGTCGGTCACCCAGATCATCACCTTCGGCCGACTGAAGGCGAAGGGAGTGGTGCGCGACGTCGGACGCGTGCTCGGTCTCAGTTATGGCGAGGTGGATCGTCTCGCCAAGAAGATTCCCGATGGACTGAACGTCCGCTTGAGTATTCCCAAGGGCGAGGAGGATCGCTGGCGCAACGCGCTCGACGACAACCCTGAGTTGGATGCGTTGCTCGCCGAGCGCGAGGAGTATCGCAAGATCATCGCCATCGGCAAGATTCTGGAAGGAACGAGCCGCCACGCGTCCACTCATGCCGCCGGAGTCGTCATCACGCCCGGACCGCTCACCGACTACGTGCCGCTCTACCGGCAGTCGGACGGCAGCATCACCACCCAGTTCGATATGAACATGGTGGACAAGATCGGCCTGCTCAAGATGGACTTCCTGGGTCTGCGCACGCTCAGCGTGATCGCCAACACTCTGAAAGCGCTCAAGGCCAAGGGCATCGAGATTGATCTGGACGCGATTCTCGAAGAGCACGACGGGAAAACCTACGATCTGCTCGCTCGTGGCGATACCGTGGCGGTGTTCCAACTGGAAAGTCGCGGAATGCGCGAGTGGCTGATGAAGCTGAAACCGTCCTGCCTCGACGACATCGTGGCGATGGTGGCTTTGTATCGGCCCGGACCGATGGAGATGATCCCCGGCTACGTACGCCGCAAGAACGGTCAGGAAAAAATCGAGTATCTCCATCCCAAGCTCGAACAGCTCCTGAAATCCACCTATGGCATAGCGGTCTATCAGGAACAGGTGTTGGCCATCGCTCGAGATCTGGCCGGATTCTCGCTGGGACGGGCCGACATCCTGCGTCGCGCGATGGGAAAAAAGGATTCCAAAGAGGCCGAAAAAGTCAAGCCGGAATTCATCGAAGGTTGCGTAAAGCACGGCAACATGACTCCCGAACGGGCTTCGCGACTCTTCGATCTGGTGCGGCCCTTCGCGCAATACGGATTCAACAAGGCCCACGCCGCCTGCTACGGAGTTCTCGCCTATCAGACGGCCTATCTGAAAGCCAATTTCACGGCCGAATTCATGGCCGCCGAGATGTCGTCGTATCACGGGGAAACCCGGCGGATTCCGAAACTCATCAATGAGTGCCGCCGGCTGGGGATTGCCGTTTTACCGCCCGATGTCAACGAATCCGACCGTCTCTTCACGGTGCGCGAGGGCGCGATCCGCTGCGGTCTGGAAGCCGTGAAGAACGTCGGCACCGGGCCGATTGCGGCGATTATCGAAGCCCGCACTGCGGCAGGTCCGTTCAAGTCCTTCTTCGATTTCGCCGCCCGCGTGGATACGCGTCAAGTCAATCGCAAGGCGATGGAGAGCCTCATCGCGGCCGGTGCGCTGGACGGTCTGGGAGGGCACCGCGCCCAGTACATGACCGGACTCGATCAGTTCTTCGCCTATGCCGTGCAAACCGGCCGCGAACGCGATCTCGGTCAATCGTCGCTCTTCGGAGGCGGCGCGGCCAGCGTTCGCGAACCGCAGCTCTCGGATGTGCCGCGTTATTCGCCCGATCAGCAGCTCAGTCTCGAGAAAGATCTGCTCGGTTTCTACGTATCCGGTCATCCGCTCGATGATATCCGCGAACAGGTCGCGCATCTGGCCTCGGTCAGCCTCGACGATACTTCCGAACTGACCGACGGACAGGTTGTACGTTTGGTGGGCGTGGTGACCGACGTGCGTCGTTCGCAGACCCGGCGCGGCAAGACGATGGCTTCGGTGTCCATCGAAGACCTCGACGGCTGCGCCGAATTGCTGATCTTCGGTGACATCGTGGAAGCGCAGGGACTCCTTCTCCGCAAAGAGGCGAAACTCGTTTTCAACGCCCGCGTGAGCTATCGCGAAGACGAGGAACCCAAGTTCATCGTGCAGGGCATCTACACGCTCGATGAGGCGAAGGCGGAATTCGCGAGCAGCCTGTGGCTGACCGTCGCCGAACCCGGCCTCAGTGAATCCACCCTCGATGCGTTGGAAGACCTGTTCGCGAAACACTCGGGGAGCGTTCCGGTCTTTTTCAAGATTGTTGAACAGGGCCATAACCGGATCATGCAATCGCGCCGCTATCGGTTGAAGACGTCGCCTGAAGTCGTCCGGCAGGTGAAAGAGATGCTCGGTGACACGTGCGTGAAGGTCGGCTGATGGCTCCGCGCCAGAGAAAAGTCGCCTTCCACACTCTGGGTTGCCCCAAGAACTTTGTGGATTCGGAAGCGCTCGCCAGCGTTCTTCGCGGCGCAGGAATCCGGTGCGTCAAACAGCCGCATCGCGCGGACGTCCTGATCGTGAACACCTGCGGATTTCTGGATGACGCGAAGGTCGAGTCGGTCGAAATCCTCCTCGAAGCCGTTCATTGGAAGCAGGCGAAGCCCGGTCGGCAAGTGCTGGCGATGGGTTGTCTGACCCAAAGCGACCGCCGCGAGATCGCCGAAAGCATCCCTGAATTGGATGGCGTTTTCGGAATTGGCGAGTGGACGCGCATTTTGGAGTGTATCGGTGCCAGTCCGGTCGCGACGAACG
>JAHJDG010000094.1 GCA_018812265.1 bacterium
ATTATCTTGAGGTGGACTTCGATCTGTCACAAGTGTTGTTCATCACCACCGCCAATCTCCGCCATGACATCCCCATCCCCTTGCAGGATCGCATGGAGATCATCGAAATCCACGGCTATCTCCGCTACGAGAAACTGCAAATTGCGCGGGGATTTCTCCTCCCCAAACAAATCCGCGAACATGGATTGAAAGACGGCGAACTGATTCTGCCCGATGAGACCATTCTGGCGATTATTGACGTGTACACCCGCGAATCGGGAGTCCGTGAACTCGAACGGCAGATCGCGCGAATCTGCCGCAAAGTCGCCCACAACAACATCCAGCACCCCGGACGCGAAGCCCGCATTGTTCCCGGCGATCTCGAAAAATATCTGGGGATTCCGCTCTACAAAGAGAATCTGGTGGATACCGGAGATCGCGTCGGCAGTGCGGTGGGACTGGCCTGGAACTCCATGGGCGGAGACATTCTCAATATCCAGGCCACGCTGATGAAGGGCAAGGGCAATCTGCTTCTTACCGGCCGGCTGGGAGAAGTGATGAAAGAATCCGCGCAAGCCGCGGTGTCCTTCCTGCGTTCGCGCGGTGCGCCGTGGGGTGTGCCCGGCGATTTCCTCAAGCTGCAGGACGTACACATCCATATCCCCGAAGGGGCCACGCCCAAGGACGGCCCATCGGCGGGCATCACGCTCGCAACGGCGTTGCTCTCGGCCATCGCCGGCCGGCCGGTCCCACCCGACGTCGCCATGACCGGCGAGATCACCCTGCGCGGAAACGTCCTTCCCATCGGCGGTCTGGCGGAAAAAGTCGTCGCGGCCAAGCGCGCCAAGATCAACACGCTCTATGTTCCCGAAGCCAATCGCGTGGATTGGTTTGACCTCGATCCCGAGCTCCGCGAAGGCACTTCCGTCCACTTCGTCGAGAACGTCGAGCAACTCTGGAATCACGTGTTCCCGCGAACGAAAAAATCCACTCGGGCTTCCACGCCCCGCGCGCGAACCGTCACCAATCGCCGCGTTCACTGAGCGCAAGCGAACGTCCCGTGCCCGCTTTCGTCATTCCCTCCGCAGAGTTCGTCCTGTCGGCTCCCAACGTTGCCCTCGCCCCCAAGCGAGCTCTCTCCGAAATCGCCTTTGCCGGACGCAGCAACGTCGGGAAGTCCTCGCTCATCAACTCGCTTCTCAATCGCAAGCAGCTGGCTCTCACCTCGCGCACGCCCGGGAAGACGCAACTCCTCAACTACTTCCTCATCGGCGACGGGCTTTGTTATTTCGTGGATCTGCCCGGCTACGGCTATGCCCGCGCATCCGGTTCGACGCTTCGGGAGTGGGGACGTTCTATCGAGGAGTATCTGCAACGCTCCTCCCGCCTGATGCTCGTTGTTCTCATTCTCGATATCCGCCGCGGTCTGACTCCTCTCGACGAACAGATGATTGACGCGCTTTCGTTCTACCGGCGGATGTGGCTCGCGATTCTCACCAAGACTGATAAGCTGACCACACAGGCGCGAAACGAATCGCTGAACTCGCTGTCGGGTTTGCTGGTCTCACGAGGCGCGCGCGCCGTTCTGCCCTACTCGGCACAGAACCACTTCGGCCGCGACGCCGTCTGGGAGAATCTTCTCGAAACACTCCGACCGAACCGCTGATTTGTCTTCTCCCCAGCCGTGTCGGCCGCTCGCGGCCGACCCGCCTTCATCCTTCATCCCTCATCCTTCATCCTTTTTTCCTGCCCGATGACAAAGGCGCGAGCCTCTGCGGTTCGCGCCTCTTTCCCCGGTGTTGCCCCGCAAGGCGGGGCCCTTTTCGTCTTCCGTCTATCGCGTATAGATAAGTAGTCCGTTTCCCGGATCCGTGACGTACAGGCGGCCGTTCCCGGCGGCCACGGAGGTCGGATCGAACAACTCGATTTCCTGCGCAAACAGCGGAGCCGTCGGATTGGAAACGTCCACCACGTACACCCCGTCGTAGATATCCATCAAACACGCGAAATGTCCGTCCATTGCCACCCCGCGCAACCGATCGGCTTTGGAAATTCGCAACTGCCCCACGATGCGGGGATTCATCAGATCGCTCGCATCCACGACCACCATCTGAACCTGATCGGCAACGATAACGTAGTTGCCGTACCAGGCGCAATCGTAGGCCAATCCCGGCGTGTCCACCGAACCCAACCGCTCGAAGGGCTGGAGGCGGTGCAACTGGACACCCTGTTGTTCAATGGCGATCGCCGCAATCCCGTCCGCCCGGAAGTCAAATCCGCGCACTCGACCATGCGCGGGAATGAAAAGCTGGGGAAACGCACCGTCAATCCATGCCGAAGTATCGCTTGGCTGGAACCAGAGGACCGCGGTAAATTTGTTGTCTGACGAAGAGATGTCCGAACCCCAGAGCAGAATCGTATCCGGCACCGCCGTGACGGCGAATTCACCCAATGGGCCGTTCAGAGTGAGTGAGATGCCCTCGACTTGCGCTTCCCATTGATTGTCATACGTAAAATCGAAAACCGAACGGTAAATGCCATCCGCCGGGAAAACGCACAGATAGGAATGAAGGAGATCGAGAGCCACCTGCGTGCACGAGCCGCCCGGGCTTACGGTGTAGACGAAGACCGTGTCCAACGCTTGCACGTCACTCGCGTCAAGAACGATCGCACCGAGCAATTCCTCGGCCACGGCAACGTAATTGCCCGCAATCTCAACGTCTATCGCCGTGCCCCGCGTCATATACTGTGCCGCCAACCGGTAGGGTCGTAGCGGCACGTCCGGAGTGTTGGGTTCGTCACACCCGCTCAGAGTCAGCAGCATGGCGGCGATCAGAACCAGCGGGCCAAGCCCGCGAAAAAGCGATTTCATCTGCCAGGATCCTGCTCTATGTTGTGAAAGTGTTCTACGAGTTTGTCCTCGACGTCCCGAAAAGAATCGAAAGGAAAAAAGGTTTGCTTCTTGCGCCGGCACTCATCCGCCAATCGGCCGGTTGCGAATACGAAATCGGCTTGCTGAACCGGACACAGGTCGGTATACCCGTCACCGATGTATACCACTCGCTTTCCGGCTTCGCGCTCGGCCACGACGTATGCACACTTGCAGTGACTGCAATGCTCCGCCAGTCGTCGTCCCGTCCACGGAATCAGCGTCCAGTGGTCGCCCTCAATTCGCGCCTGATGTGAATGAACCGGAATCCCCGATACTCCGGCGCGCGAAAGCAGCTCGTCAATGAGTTCTCGCAGCCCGCTCGAAAGGATCGCCAAGGGAATCCCGCCCGCGCGGCAGAAACTCATAAAATCACTGAAGCCTTCGCGGATCCGCACTCCCGAGTGCAGCGCCGATCTCGCCTCCTCCCACGATACCCGAAGAAGGCTCACCTGCCGCGCGAACGCCTCGCGCTCCGTGATCTCCCCCCGCCACACAGCGTCATCGAGTTCCTTCCACCCCGGAAGTCCGAACTTCTCGAGCAAATACTCACTGGAGTCGGGAATGCAGATCGTCCCGTCGAAATCGCAGCAGATCGAAAGAGACATTCTACCCGTTTATGCAGCGGCTTATCGGGCGATTTTCTCGTTCCAACATAAGTTATGTTTGTTTAAACCTACGCTGTTTGTTCATGGGCGGGAGGTAGCTTCTGAGAAAATCTATTGCACTGGCTTTGTCTCCGAAGCGCCCATCTACCTCATTTCCATTATTGAACGTAACATATATTTCATAGCGTTCAATATAATCGGACAATGACTTCGTTTGCTTGTAGGCTTCGACGAATTGGATTGCCTCCGGTATTGTCTTCATCTCATGATGCATACCGTATAGAGGCAACACAATGATTCTCTTGACTTGGCGTGAAACGGCAGTGGTGAGGGCGTCTATAAAGTACTTTACATCCGATTCATGCGTAGCGATCAATTCTCTGGCAAGTTTAGTGCGTTGCGTGTTTGTCAAACATTCGTAGTCTTGAATCTTGTGCTGAAATTCCTTTTCTGAGGTGTCTTCATCGAAATCGGCAGCAATGCCATGCTTCTTGAATACTTCGATAACACTATCGTATGGGAAGTAGAGGATTTTAAAGCCAACAGACTGGAGTTGCACAAGTGCACCCTTCGTAAAAACGCCAGCAAGAACAACCCCGACAAGGGGTGCAGAATTCCGATAAGTATCTGCGAGAGGCAAAATGGCCCCTTGTATCTCCTGTGCTTTATTGCGGGAATGCTTGGTGTACCGGCGCCATGCTGTTTCAATAAAAGCTATTGGGACTCCGAGTTTCCGCGCCGTGCCTCCTCGCTCAAACACGAAATCAAGATCATGGTAGTTGCCATATTTATCTTTCCACGAGCACTTCAAGCCGTCTCTACACTTGCGTTGCCCTTTCATGTCTAGGTAAATACCATGTTGCCTCGCAAACTGACGGAAAACCGGGATTAATGCCGTTTCAAGAACTTCTCCGATAATCTGACCGAAACGATGGGCTTGTGATTCAGCCATTTGCTACCCCTCGACCCAGAGGTGTCCTTCCTGAAGAGGAACACGGTGTTTGCGGTTTTTCCACTTGACGTTTCGGTCACGGATCTTGTCAAATGAATATCTCCGAAATCCTGCAGCTATAGCTAATGCGCCGAGCCATGGGATAACTGGTACGTACACTCCATAGGGAGCTGAGTCGCCGATCACGAAGCAAACTCGCGATGGTGAAACGCACACGCGACGAAGCTCATGCCAGGTCTTTGCGAGATCGAGAAAATATGCAGCAATCATTAGATGGTACGTCTTACGTCCACCTTTTGTGTTTCGAATTTCTGCCAAGTGAGTGCAGACCTCAGTTATCTCATCGCGAATGGGAGTTAGCAGAGGATCACTCAAAACTGTATCTAATTGATGGCTTCCCTCTGGAACATGCTGAGTACATGACCTAATTAAGTATTGGCGAACAGTGCCCTGGAGATCACCCCATCCATTGATCTCTCCCATGAAGGACATTTCCAAACGTGTGGCATCTGCATAATCGTAATTATTGGGATATGGCGGAGAAGTGATAATAAGATTGATAGATTCAATGGGAATGCGTTGGCAGTTACGTGCGTCACCACGAAAGAGTCTCGGCTTAGGCCCGACAATTGAAGCACCAAGCTGCATATCTTCATAGATCATTGCAGCGGCCTCCTCAAATGCTGCCAAAGGACTTAGCGGGGAGCGCTTTCGCTTATTGGGCAAGATATATTGCCATTGTGCAGTACCAACGAAAGATGCTTTGCGAAGACAGGTAACTAGTGTTAGCCAGAGCAACTCAGAAGCGGGACTATCATCGCGCAAGTGCAGATAGGCTTGACGAAGCGTATCTAGCACAGATAGCGTCCGATCGTCAAAACATCGACGGATGAGAATTGGATAACTCTCTATTTGCGGGGCAATACCAGTAGCCAAACGAAGGAGCCGTTGCACCTGTGACAAGTATAGATCAGGGTTCATCCGCCAAGACAATTTGGCGGACGCAACGCGGCACACAAACGGGTGTGCCTCTATACCGTAACTCTCGGTGCCTACATACTCCGCAGCCAATAGCGCTGTACCGGAACCTGTAAAAGGATCGAAGAGTCTCACTTTCTCCCGCAAGTGTGCTTCGCGGATGACATGCTCTGCCCATTGTGCGGAGAAGCCTGCACTGAAGCGAAACCACCTATGGACAGGAAGAGACATGTTGTTAACGAACGTAGAACTCTGCGTAAACGTGGATTGCTCTGAAATGCGTTCGACTGGAGGAAACAAGTGTGTTTGCATGAGAATAGACTGACGAGATCGAGCGCGAATATCTCGAGTTCTGCTAACACGTCTCCGAATAGACGTAGCTCTTTGCGAATCCCTACTCATTCAGATAGTCTTACAAACATAATAACTAATGAGACTATTCCTGCAAATCCTGAATGGTCGTCGGTATGCTCATGCGCTCATCGTGAGGAAATACCGATGCAGCCGCAGATCGTCCGTCAGCTCGGGATGAAACGACGAAGCGAGGAAGTGATCCTGTCGCACGCATACGGCTTCTTCGCCCAGCCATAGCAGCGGATGCACCGTTGAACCATAATTTCTCAAGCGGGGCGCACGAATGAACACTCCCTGCAGCGGTCGCTCGGGATCCCCGATCTCGTCCGCCACCCGCAAATTCGCCTCGAAGGAATGCACTTGCCGTCCGAATCCGTTGCGCGCCACGTCAATGTCCATGAAACCCAGCGGCCGGATGCGCGGATCATCCGAACTTTTCGCCAGCATGATAAGCCCCGCACACGTCCCCCACACCGGATGATCGCGGCTAAACTCCCGAAGCGGCTCGCGCAATCCCGCGTCGAGCAAAAGCGTCATCGTCGTGCTTTCGCCGCCGGGGAAAATGATGGCCGAGAGTCCTTCAAGCTCCGCCGCCGTGCGCACTTCCCGCGATTCGACGCCCAGTGCGCGTAGCGCCGCCCGATGCTTCGCGAAGTCACCTTGCAGCGCCAAGACGCCCACCGTCGGTCGTCCGCCGTTCGAGCCGCCCGCTCTTACCATCCGCGAACGGACAGCATTTCTTCCTGCGGCATCGTGCGAACGTCAAGACCGGGCATCGCGCCGAGCAGTCCTTCCGAAACCTCGGCCAGCTTCTTCGGATCGTTGTAGTACGTCGTTCCCAGCACGATGGCGCGCGCCCGCGCCGGTGGATCTTCGCTCTTGAAAATCCCTGAGCCTACGAACACCGATTCCGCTCCCAGCTGCATCATCAGCGCTGCGTCGGCCGGTGTGGCGATTCCGCCCGCCGCGAAATTCGGAACCGGCAGCTTGCCTTTTTCGCGAACCTGCACCAGCAGCTCGTAGGGTGCGCCGATCTCCTTGCCGAGACCCACCAGCTCCTCATCGCCCATCGTCTGCACGCGGCGAATCGCCGACGTCACCGATCGCATGTGCCGCACCGCCTCGACGATGTTGCCGCTTCCCGCTTCGCCCTTGGTGCGGATCATCGCCGCGCCCTCGGCGATTCGTCTGAGCGCCTCGCCCAAGTCTCGGCACCCGCACACGAACGGAACCTTGAACCCGTGCTTGGCGATATGATAATGCTCGTCGGCGGGAGTCAACACTTCGCTCTCGTCAATGAAATCCACTTCCAGCGCTTCGAGGATCTGCGCTTCCACGAAGTGACCGATGCGGCATTTCGCCATCACGGGAATGGAAACGGTTTCCTGGATCTCGCGGATTTTCTTCACGTCCGACATCCGCGCCACTCCGCCTTCCTTGCGAATGTCGGCGGGCACTCGCTCGAGCGCCATCACCGCCACCGCGCCGGCGTCTTCGGCGATGCGCGCCTGAGCCGCGTCGGTGACGTCCATGATGACTCCGCCTTTCAGCATCTCCGCCAGTCCGACCTTGGCGGCATAGGTTCCGGTCTCAGTCATGATGGTATCCTGAATTCGTTTCTTTCTGTCAACTCCCCCCGTTTACGGGGGGATAAAGAGGGGTCATTTGCTCATCGAACCAACAGTACCTTTTGCATAAACCGCTCTTCCGCGACTCCTGCACGAACGAAATAAACGCCGCTCGCCAGACCCTCGGCGGAGAGCGTCAAGTGGTGGACGCCCGCCCGAAGCTTCCCCTGCGAAATAGTGCGAACATGGCGTCCGGTAACGTCAAACAGATCCACGGCCACTGCCGCCTCGCGAGCCAGCTCCAAAGGAATGACCGTAATCGAATTGAATGGATTGGGATAGGCCGGATGAAGGAGATTGTGCGCAGGAAGTAGATGCGCGGGCTCAGGACTATCGAGCACCGTCGCCAACACCGCTACGCCCACAATACTATCCGGACAAGCGTTGGTGCGGAACTCGATTCGTCCATAGTAGTCCCACAAACCGTTGTCGGTCGTGTCCGGCTCGATGATTACGTCAAAAACGAAATCCTCGCCCGCTCCGATCTCGACCTCGACCGGTTCCACGCTCAGCCACGGATCGTTCGGGTAGTTCCCTTGTGCCTGAGCCGTGACTTCGAGCACGCCGTCTCCGGGATTGGACACCGAAAGACCCGTCACCGTGCGCGTTCGGTTCTGTACCACCAGATTGAGAGAGGTCACGTTGAAATCGGCAATCCCCCGTACCAGCGAAAACGCCACCTCCGTCGTCTCGGTGCGTGCCAGATGCACGTCCGTCAACGTCGCCGAGTTCCAGCACACGTGGCGCGTCCGCAGTGTGAAGTCCCCTTCCGCCGTGAGAAGCCGAAACCGTCCGGCCGAATCGCTGAACGCGCTCGCGGCGAGCTCTTCGATGATGACCTCGACTCCCCGCAGCGGCGCGCCCGAAGCCGCCGCTTGAACCGTGCCGCGCAGAATCGCCGGTATTCCCATGAGATTCCGATATAATAGCAGTTCCGCCGCCGCGTAATCGGCCACCACCACGTCGGCATCGCCGTCCGCGTCCATATCGGCAATACCCAATCCGTAGAGCGACAATCCATTGGTCAACTCCACACCGATTAGAGCGCCGTTGCCCTCGTTTCGCCACCACCGAATGTGTCCGTTTTGATCCGTGGCGATTACATCGAGCCGCCGATCATAATTGAAGTCGGCTACTCCCAATCCACGCGGAAGACTAAGATTGCCGCTTAGAGTATGGGCAATGAATCCGCTATCGGAGCGTTCCCACCATTGGACGTTTCCCGCGGAAAAAACCGCCCCGATCAAATCACGGTCTCCGTCCGCGTCCAAGTCCGCTACGACCAGCCGAACCGTCCCGGCTCCGAATCCGAGTCCGTGCACGATCCAGCGGCCGTCCGTCGTCTGCTCGACCCAGCGAATCGAATCCACGTTCGAGTAGCAGACCACGTCGCTATCTCCGTCGGCATCGAAGTCGCTGAAGATCGCTCCGAACGGCTCGCGGATGTAGGCAGCCCCCAGGAGAGTGAATTGCCCGCCCTGATTGCAAAGTATCCGCACCGTATTGCCGCGATACTCGGCCACCGCCAAATCGAGATCGCCGTCGCCGTCAATATCCGCCGCATCCGCCGACCACGCGCCGTTCGCGTTGTCCAGCAACGGCCGCTCCACGAACCGGTTGACTCCGGATGGCCCGGTATTCTCCAATAGCACGAACCGGTTGTCTTCATAGGATGCGATGATGAGGTCCGCGTCCCCGTCTCCGTCGAAGTCTCCCGCCGTAATTCCGCGCGGCCCGGCTTGTCCCGCCATCCAACATGGATA
This sequence comes from bacterium, assembly GCA_018812265.1. GTDB lineage: Bacteria > Electryoneota > RPQS01 > RPQS01 > RPQS01 > JAHJDG01. The sequence goes on from JAHJDG010000094.1 coordinate 9,192, forward strand.
CGTCTGGGTGCTGTCCCCCCGGTTCTCGATCCAATACACGGTTCCCCACCGACTGGTGGCCGCAACGTCCATATCATTATCGCCGTCCAGATCGGCAACTGCCACTTCAGACACTCCGGCAACGTCCAGAGCAAAGGAAGATGAGCGGAACGTCTGGGCGTTCGCGTCACCCGCCGAAAATAGTAGCAGGAGCATCGTCGCCCATCCGGCAGCGTATTCTGCCCATGTCGCTCTCAATTCATGTATCCTCTACTTGAGCAAAATCACCTTGACCGTACGCACGCGGTCCGCGCCCGCCAGCCGGATAAAATAGGAACCCGAAGCAATCCCCGCCGCATCCCATTCCCGCTCGTACCAGCCGGGAGTGTGCATGCCCGACGCCAGAGTCGTCACCAATCTTCCCTGCACGTCGAACACGTCCAATCTCACGTTCTCCAAACGATCCACTCCGTAGCGCAGTCTCGTCACGCTGTTGAACGGATTGGGAGCCGGCGGAGCCAAGGCGAATTCCACCGGAATCGCCGCGTACTCGTCCTCCACGCCCGCCGACCACGAAACAAACATCCAGCGCTCGCGCGATTCCCGCTCCATCGGCGGGTAGAAACTCCGCGCCGTTACGTACCACAACACGGTGTCCGCCTCGCCGATCAGCGGATTGCCCACGAAGCTCACGTTGATGAACGTGTCGCGGAGACTCGGAAACGTCAGTCCAGTGTCCCCCACCACGAAGTGAAGCGCGTACACCACCGAGTCGTTCGCGTCGGGATCGCGGGCGCGCTGCCAGCGGAATTCCCCCACCGGCCGCGTCAGCGCCGTGCCGCTGTCCGGCGAAATCAGGCTGAACTCCGCCATGGAATCGGGAATCGCACACCGAAAACTCCAACGCCTCTCCCGGCACAAACGCGTATTGCCCAGTAGATCCACTGCCGTGACGCGCCAATAAAACCGGACGTCGTCCGTGTCCACGGGCCAGATGAAGCGAGTCGTGTCTATCGGCCCGAACGGCCGCGTAAAACCAAACGTCGTATCGAACGACAGTTCCAACGTATACGCGACCGTGTCTCCCTCGTCGGGGTCCTCCGCCGCCTCCCATTCGAAGACAACCGCCGCGCTGTCAACGATTGCCGCATCCCGGGGAGTTAACAGCGAAAAATGAAACGGACGATGCGGGCCCGGCGAATGGGGATCGGGTTCGGTGATCAGATAGTAGCCGTGGCTCTGGCCGTTGGCAATCGAACCCGCCGCGTGATAGCGCCACGCTGAATCCTGCACCACGTCGGTCAGCTCGCTCTCCGCATCCTGCGGTGTATACAGCGTCCACAGGCTGTCGCTGGCGCGCGAAATCTTCATCAAAAATCCGCGCCGCTCCGCTTGTGGAGCGCCGTCGCTCCATCCCGCAATCACGAATCCGCTGTCCCGGTCCGTCGTCGCCGCCGCCGAATTGGCATAGTCGGGAGCCGCCGTACCGTACGTCCGCGACCACAGACTGTCCCCCGCGTCGTTGATCGCCATCACCAAGATGTCCCACGCACCGCCACTGACCGGTCGCGTATTCCCGATCAACAACGTGAGCTCCGCCGAAATGCGCACCGCGTCGGTACACACCTCCCACTGCGGGCCGCGAAAGCGACGAACGACCGGATCCAAACCCAATGTATCGGTGCGAATCATCACCATGTCGCTGCTGGTTCCGACCGAATCGGAATCGCGTGTTCCATAGAGGTGAACCGTCGTGTCGTTCACCAGCATTACGACCTCGGCCACCGAACCTTGTGGATAGATTCGTGCCCAATCTATCTGGCCGCTCGATGAAACCTTCAGCAGCGACATCGCCCGCGCCGAAACCGCATCCGGTTCGGTTGAACCCGCGACATAGAGCCAGCCATCCGGTCGCTGCATCAGCGCACGACCCACGTCATCCGACGTGTTCCCGCCGAACGTGTAGCTTCCTCGGAGCGTGCCGCTCGGCGAAAGTCGCATCAGCTTGTAGTCCCAAGTGGCGTTCTCGGTCGTGTAGCCGATCATGGCCAGCGAGCTATCGGCCAGAGTCGTCATCGCCGAAAAATGGAGCGTGCTGCCGTAGGTGCGCGACCAATTGGCGGACCCGGTCGAATCCACTTTCATCGCGTGGAACCGGTATGACCCGATCACCGCCGTCCCCCCGAGATATGCCCACCGTGGAGTCTGGATGGTGTCCGCGATAAGAACCGCATTCAGCGTTCCCGTCTCGGGATAGATCGCCGTACGGTGGACTTCCGGTGCTATAGCGCAAGCTATGCCCGCCCAACAGCACCATCCGATCACTATCAGTCTGTGAATCGCCGCCTCCTGCCCTTCACTCGTGAAATCTGCCGTTTCGCACTTGGCTCTGAACTGGATTTCAGCCCTAAGCCTCTACTGCAATGCACCCTGCAATTCCCTTCGCGAAACGCCCCCGCACGGCACGTTCTGTGCCGCTGAGGCGTTCCCGACTGTGAAGGAAGGTACATATTTTTTCTTACCTTGTCAAGGCGAGGCCGGTCATATCAGGGCGGCATTCTATTTGCAAATCAGTACCTAATCAAGACCTATTCATCCCCAGCTCCGAGGTCAAATGTCTGCCGTCAAACGATCCGTCCCTCTGGCCCTGGCCGTCCTCGCTGTTGCCGCTGGTGCCGCCCTGATCATGGGAAATCGCCCCGGCACTCGCGAACAGGTCATCCGAATGGAACAAACCCGCGTCGAAACTCTGGCCCGCTCCTGGGAATTCCAGATTACCGCGGCGCGTTCGATGTTTCGGGACCAACTGATTCGTCATGGACTGCTGGACGCCCTGGACCACCCCGAGGAATGGTCGTCCGACCGTGTCTCAGGTAAACTTAGCTCCGTTTCCCACTCATGGGGAAAGGAAGCCGGGGTTCCACTGACGCTCGCGCTCCTTCGCTCCGACGGTTCCCTCCACACCTATGTCGGGGATAGCTCGCGGCTGAAATCCGCCGTCCGGGCGCTGTCCAGCCCCGGCCAGAACGACGTCGTTCTGTTGGCCCGCTCTGAAGCCCAACCCGAGCTGCTGGCTCTTGAGTTCCAGACTCCGGCCTTGCAGCTTGGCCATCGTCCCGGTCACATGATCGGGCTGATCGGCCTCCCCGGATTCCTGGCCGGCGTGCGGGATATCCCTTCCGGCTGGGCGCTGCTGGCGGGTCCCGGCAAGCCGTTGATCGTCTCCCAATCCGGACCGGCCCGCATCCCCATCAATGACGCAACCTGGCCGCTGCTCCTTTCGCAAGGTACGGGTACGATCCCGCTGGAAAACGGAACAACCCTCTGTTTCTCACGCATACAAGTGCCGGCGATGGAACCCTTGCTGCTGGTGTTGCCGCTGTCGCCTGCCCGCTCCGCCCTCGTGCCACTGGCCATTATCCTCATCTGTGCTGGACTGGCCGGGATGGTATGGCTGCAGGTTCGGCGATGGAAAACCCAACCGGCGACGATGGCTTTCACGCAACCGTCGGTTCCACGGGAAGATACACTCTGGCTGCGGCAGGTCTTCCATTCTCTCGACGACCCCATCTGCGTGGTCAATAGTGCCGGCGAAGTCATTCGCGCCAACAATAAGGCCCATCATTGGTTCCATTTCCATCGGGGGCGGCCCCGGGATGATCTGACCGTCTGGCGCGATGCCGGAGATTGCCTTCTGACCGAACTTCTCGCGATGGCGGCCGAGGATCCCGAAGCGGCTTCCGGCCGCATGTCCCTCCAAGTCGAGGGAATGGAACTGGAGGGCGTCCTCCGCGCCGAACGAATCGAAGGATCGGATGACGGTGCCGTGATGCTGCAATTCAAACTCGGTCTCGCCGCCTCCGAGACGCCCTCCGCGACAAACTCGGAATCCAATGCGCAGCCCGGCGAACCTGATCCCTACTGCCCCTATCCCGTCCTGTCGGTATCTACCGACGGGCTGGTGGTCGGGTTCAATGATGCGGCTCGCCGCTCCTGCGCACGACTCGACGAGTCTCCGCTGATCACGGACATTCTCCCTGCCCTCAGCGACAAGGAATTGCCCAAACTGCTGGCGGCTGTCAACGGCCACACGTTCGAATCGCTCTTCGGTCCCCGGCCCCACGAGTTCCGCTTAGTGCGCCGCGAGGGGCAGCTCTATCTCTACGGGCACCCACTGTCCGCCTCCAAGAACCTCGAAATCGAGATGAAACAGGCTCAGCAGAACTTCTACACCCTCTATGCGCTGAGCGCTCTGCCCGTGATTCTGGCCGATCCCCGCGATCACTCGATCCTCGAGGCCAATGCCGCCGCCGCCGATCTGCTTCAGACCACTCCCCCCGCGCTGCGTGGCCGCGCCCTTGCCGACTTCTCCGCCGAACCGTGGGAACTCAACAACGAAGATTCCCTCTATATCGCCCGTGGCTACAACGGAATCGCGATCCGTTGCCGTCTTCAATATGAACTGATCAAAGTCGAGGGCGCTCCCACGCTGCTGATCGTTCTCGAACCCGAATCCGAGCCGCTGCTGCCCGACTATCCGGAGATCGTGCCGCAGGCGACCGTCATGGACTCGCCCCCGTCCTCCCCCGAACCGCTGCCCCTTCCGCCCGGCCCCGGGCTACTCATTACCCTCAATCCCACCGTTCGCGAGACGGCGCGGCGAATGTTCGAAAAAACCGGCCATGACTGCGAATCGTTTTCCAGTCTCGACGATGTGACCGTCTGGCTCATTACTCATGACGTGCGGCCCGAATTCGTAGCCATTGACCTTACCGATTTCGACGGCATTGATGGATGGCTCGAAGAACTGCGTGCCCGCTGCGGCGACGTGCCGTGTCTGGCTTTCACCGATGGTGACCCTTGGTCGCTTCCCAACGACGGTCTCAATGCGTTTCTCGCCAAACCTTTCGACTTCGAATCGCTGATCGCCGCTCTCGCCACACTGAAACTCGATCACGCGCTCTTTTCCTCCACCGCCTGAACACACTCGCTGAGTATTGATAGCCACAACGGCGTATCCCAAAAATATCAGAGGGGAAAGGAAGCGAAGGCCCGCCGAGCCGGATTAAGCGCTCACCGTCTTTCCCTCTGACAAGCCGTTCGCCGCGCGCAACTCGGCCGGAATCCGATCCCGGTGGTGACTCTCCAGAGTCACCCCAAACGATTCTGAAAAAATCAGCCGGCGGATCCGAAGACCCGCCGGCTCGTGAGGAGAGAGAAGATGAAGTGGCGCGATTATGGCCGCGCCTGCCAACTGCCCGTTATTGTCCGCGTATCGCCGACTTGAGTCCCGTGTACCGCCGCTTCAAGAGTTCCAGCGAGGCCAGATAGCGAAGCTGTGTTTCCGCCATTTCTGCCATCTCCTGATCCATGTCCACTCCGTTGACTCCGTTCCCGTCTTCGGGGAGCGGTTCGGTACGGAACTTCGGCTGGATTTCCTCCAGCGAACTTGCGCCGGAACGCAGATGCCGCGGATTCGTTGTGCGCAGCGCGCCGCTGCTTTCCTGATCAAGGACTTCCTTGAGTTCCGATTCGAAATCCACCGCCACCCGGCGATATCCCGGCGTCTCGGCATTGGCAATGTTCTGGGCATGAGCCCGCTGCCGCGCCGCCTGAGCGTCGAGATTCTTTTTCAGCACCGTTGTAGCGGAAGATTGATTGATGAGGAAATCTTGGATAACGTTTCGATCAGCCATGAATCGTCCTCCGCCGCATCCATCGGCCCGGCCCTCGCCGCGCCCGGATGCAGATGACACTCATGGAACAGCAACTCATATGCCACATGCAATATCCTGTTAAACCTGAACAGAGCTTCCTCAAACGGTAGGATTTGCCCGGCCCAGTGCCTCTTGTGGCTGACAAGAAACGGCCCCGAAGCTCACGCCCCGGGGCCGGTTAACAATCCGTATCGTTTCCCGTTACGGACAGGAAGAGTCCGATGTCACCAAATAGAACCGACGAGAACTCACCGCCGGGTGGTATTGCCGCCAGTAGGTTTGACCGCACACACAACCGATCTGAGTGAATCCGCCCGGAAAAGCTGCATCTGCCGTATCCGAGTAGTAGATCCGGTAGCAACTGCACGTCTGATTCGGGCCCGGCTGCCAGCGAATCTCCACCGAGTCAGCCGACGCTCCGCTCATGCGATAGGCCGTGGCATAAATCGGCGTTGCACAAACCGCCACCGAGAACGGATTCGCTCCCGCCATCATCAACTGATAGCCGCCACACCGGCAGGGTCCCGTGTTGTCATATTGCGAGAGCAGTCCCATGACCGATACCGGTCCCACCGGAATCGTGTCACCGACGATCGAATCACACGGAACCACTCGCACCACGATCGTATCGGTTCCCGATACGGCGTAGTAGTTCAATCCGCTGGTGCCGCCGCCAAACGTGGAATCGCCGTTGCCCGCCAGGAACGTCACACCGGGAACTGCGATCCGCCGTGATTCAAACGGCTCCGGTCCGCAGTTGTCTCGGGCGGTGGAGATTGCCGACGGTTGCACGACCACCGGATTCGGAATCGGATTGCCCGCCGAAATAAACGTCACCACCGGATCGGTGGCAAGATAGTACGCATACTCCGTCAGTCCGTTGTAGTGCGTGATGTAGCCGTTCACTTCCACGAAGTCGCCGACCCGCATGAGCCGCGTCGAGTTCTGCATGATCGCCCGCACCGCGTTCCCGTAGATCATCACTCCGCATCCGTTAAGCTCGATGTACGCGTTACGGCGGCAGGAATCCATGTACGTTACCACGCACTGCGAGATCACGATTTGACTCAGCAGCGTCGGAATGCCGCAGGTGTCCTGCTCGCGGATGTCGCACAGAGTGCGGTATTGCGGAGGCAACTGCGGCGCGCAGATCGTCGCCGCTCCCGGAGTGCCTTTGTCTCCGTTCCAAGCTCCCAGCCAGATCGTATCGGCCCGGCACCAACTTGTGTCAATCGCCGGATTGTAGGTCAGGTTCTTGAGCTGCGCGCTGTAGCCCGCGCCGTACGGGTAGGTGCTCGTGTAAGTCAGGGTTGTCACTACCGTTCCCACGGCATCTTTTATCGTGATGATGTCTCCGGTGTTGGCCAGCGACAGACCCCATCCCGAGGTACCGAAGGCATAGGCATAGTCCACGGGAACGCCACCGTTCAACAGCGAGTCTCCATTCGATCCGAATACGAAGTATTCGCCGGGATTGATCGTCGGCGAGCCTTCGATGGTATCCGCACCCGCGTTGTCTTCCAGTATCCAGCCGGTCAGATTCGCCACCGTCGCGCCCGCGTTGTAGACCTCGAACCACTCGCCCAAACTGTCCTCAAGGCTCGTGAAATTCGGATTGGGCATGATCTCGGTGAAAATCAGATTGGCCGGCGCCGTCGCAATCGTGAACGTATCCTGCTGGATTCCCTCCATCGGATTGCCCGCCAGATCCGCGACGTTCTGAACGTTCAGCGTGTACACGTCCGGACTCAGGGACGGACTGAACGTGAGGCGCACCAACGCTTGATTCGCCTGCCGCATCGCCGAACTGGGATTGCCCACTCCCGTCACCGAGTAGTTGGTCACCGTCTCGGCCGTCGTCTGCCCAACGGCTTCATTAAATTCCACTTCTACGATGGCTGCCGTAATGCCGGTAGCCGATACCAGCAGCGGCGGATCCGTATCCGGCACGCAGATCGAATTGGCCGCGCCCGGAGTGCAGCGAGCATAGCGGCCGATGCCGAAATTGTTCGTGGATTCGTGCCAGGCCAGCGGATCACCGCTCCACGTCGCCGTGGAATCGCACTTCTCGATGGAATAACCCATGTTCGCCGTCGAAAGATCGGGGTAATCCACGCTCAGTGAACCGTCAATCAACGTCCCGCCGGTGGCCGCCGTGTACAATGCCAGATTGTCACCGCCGTTGTTGAGTCCGAAGCTGCCCGCCATCGTACAGACGATCTCGCCCGTGAGTTCCGGCTGATTGGCCCGCGTCAACACCAAGTAGCCGTAGGCCGGAAGCGTCGTGCTCGCCGGAACAATCAACCCGCCCTCACCACTCGGCGTCGGATAGGTGTCGTCATCCGTCAGATACCAACCCGAAATGTCAATCGGATTGGCGGTTGTGTTGTGAATCTCCACCCACTCCGAATCCAGAGCGGCCGTATCGTCGTACATGACCTCGGTGATCACCACGTCACCGTACGACAGAGTGGTGATCTGAAACAGACCCGTCTCGTTTACGCACGGATTGTTCGCCAAATCCTCCACGTTGTTGACCGTCAGAGTGTACGTGTTCGGCGTGAAAGCGGCCGCGAACGTCAGATGCACCAGCGCGTTGTTGGCGCCGTCGCGAAGCGCGAGGCTCGGCGAAACGCTGCCCGGCGTCACGACATAGTTCGCTTCCGTTTCGGACGTCGTCTGCTCCACGTCCTCGTTGAACATCACGTCCAGCGCGGTCGTGCTGACCACGGTGATATAGGATATTTCCGGAGGAGTCACATCCGGTGCGCAGATGCTGTTGGTCACGCCCGGCGTGCACTGACGGTAGCGTCCCGTCGCGGCAAAGACATTGGTGGACTCATGCCAGGCCGAGGGATCGCTGCTCCACGGGGAATTCTCGGTGCACTTTTCAATCGAATTTCCGGCGTTAGCGGTAGCCAGTGCGGGATAGTTGGAGTTCAGCGCACCGTCCATGAGCATTCCGCCCGACGCCGCCGTGTACAACGCCAGATTATCGCCGCTGTTGGAAAGAATCCAACTGCCGATGATCTGCGTACACACGATTTCACCGGTGATCTCCGGCAGGTCTACCTTGCTCAATACCCGATAGCCGCTCGCAGGCAGAATCGTGCCGGCCGGAACCTGAATGGAGCCTTCCCCGCCGTCGGCCGGATACACGTCGTCATCCTGCAACGTCCAGCCGCCGATATTGATTGCATTGGCCGTGCGGTTGTAAATCTCCACCCACTCCACGTCCGTCGAGGCCGTGTCATCGTACATCACCTCGTTGATGACCACGTCCCCGGCGGTCAACGTCGGATTCACGAAAAACGGCTCCGTCTCGTTGGAGCAGGCATTGTTGGCCAGATCGCGGACTCCATTGACCGTCAGCGTGTAGCTTCCCGGAGAAAACGCGGCCGCGAACGTCAAATGTACCAGAGCGTTGTTGGCGCCGTCCCGCAGAGCGAGGCTCGGGGAAACGCTGCCCGGCGTCACCACGTAGTTGGCTTCGATCTCGGACGTCGTCAGATCCACGTTCTCGTTGAACAGCACGTCCAGCGCCGTCGCGCTGAGGACCGTCACCGAAACGATTTCCGGCGGAATCAGGTCCGCGCCGTAGTCCGTAATCGAATAATTGTCCACGTGCAAGCGTTCGCCGCTCGTATACAGGATGCGAATCTTGATGTTGTCGCTCGCATTATTCAGCGCATACGAGAACTGTTCGTATGCGCCACAGTTGGTCGTGTTGATCGTGCCGATGGAACTGTAGGCTCCGCCGTTGATACTCACGCTCACGTCATATACGGATGCGGGAGCACCGTCCCACGACTTGTAGTCGAAACTGATCGTGCCGACGCCGCCGTCCTTGCCGTTGCCGTCCGTGCCGATATATTCGAGTCGGGCATTGGTCCGGTCCCGCAACCGAACGGTGTTACTCGGCAGCGGATTCACGCACGCGGTCGCCCCTTGCGCGTTGCAGAGCGCGCTGTCCATCACGAATCCGTTGTACGTGTACACACCGTATGAGTTCTGTGTGAACCCGTCGAAAGTCTCGTTCACGGCTGCCGACGCCGTGCCCGACAGCACCAAAAGACCCATCAGGGCCGCCATCCACAAACCCTTGCTGAGCTTCATCGAAGTTCCTCCTCTGTCTATTGTCATCGTCCTATTGCTTCCATCGTCAGTGCAGCCGACCCAATGCGTTCCACATTAACATAAGATAATCAATCGCCGCCGCCTCTGCAAGACGTACCACGAATTTCGTCATGTGTTTCCAGTAAACTCCCGGCTAGGAAACCGTTAGCCGCCGCTTCGCACTTTCGGCAAGTTACGAAACTTCCCGAATATACGGATTCGCCCCCTTCGGCTATCGCTGCGAGCCGGGAGGCACGGGTCAGAGTCGTTCTAACCGCCTCGGATATCCTCTACTACGAAAAAAGGGGCCACTGCCCCATTCATCGTTCATCGTTTATCGCTTCTTTTCATTCTTTCAACCGCGCCGTATAGCCGTGCATGAGAAGAATCTCCATCGCCTGCCGGGCTTCCGTCCGCGTCTCGAAAATCACCCGCATCGTTCCCCCGTGTCGCTCCCGGATGTAGAGCATGTGGATGTCGCGGATGTTGATGTCGAAGGAGGCTAAGAGTCCCGCGATCCGCGCGATTGTTCCCGGACGATCGGGAACCGTTACCGCCAGCTCACAGTTCGCATCCCAGTCTCCCGGCCGGTCGCGGGACAGTCTCCGCTGGAACTGGTGGGCCTGCTGCCACGCGTCGGCCAGCCGATCCTCGCGCAGCTCTGTTCCGCAGCGCTGCAGCACTTCGATAAACTGATCGAGAGATTTCCCCAGCTCGGTTCGATTGCTGCGAATCACCGCCTCCCACACCGACAACGGCAGCGCGGCCATGCCGGTAATCGTCTGAAAATTGCCCGTCGCCAGACGCGGCAGCACCGAAATCTCCTCGCTGCGCTCGGCCAACCATCTCGAGAGCGCAAGAGCGATCATGAACGGAACGTGCGTAGTCATGGCCATGATCCGGTCATGCAGTTCCGGTTCGAGAATCAACGGATACGCGCCCAAAAGTCTTACCCACCAGGCCAACGACTCGCGAACCTGCGGCGGTGTGGTCGTTCCCGGAGTCAGCAGCCAATACGAATTCTCGAACAGTCCGCCGTCGGCGTTGGCGATTCCCTGACGATTGCTGCCCGCCAGTGGATGTCCGCCCACGTACACAGCCCGCGCGTTCCGGCATTCCCCCGCCGCGCGCGCGGCTTCCCCTTTGGTCGCGCCGGTGTCCGTCACCAGCGCGCCGTCTTTGGCCGTGCGAAGAATCGTCGGAAGCAGCACGGCAATCTGATCCTCCGGCACCGCCAACACGACCAGATCGGCTTCGGCCACCGCCTCGGCCAGATCGCCCGCCCCCCGATCAATGGCTCCGCATGCCAACGCCGCATTCAGTACCTCGCGATCGTCGTGTCCAATCAGAATCCCTGCGTACTCCATCGCCTTCATCCGCAACCCGATGGATCCGCCGATGAGACCCACTCCGACAATCGCCGTCCGTCGAAACTCCATCGGCAGGAGCTCAAGTGGACTCGGCAGCGTCAGAGTGCCGAGGGATTCGGAAACGCTTTCCTGAGTGTCTTCTACCACCGTGTCAACCTATTCCGATAGGTTCACCACTTCAAATCCCGCTCCGCGCAAGAGACGGACCGCGGCTTCGTTGTCTTCGGATGAGTGGAGCGCCAAACGATAGGTACCCGGTTCGGCGTGTTCCATCCGGCTCAGATTCCCGATCTTGATCCGCGCTTTGGCCAGCAGTTCGGAAACACGTTCAAGATTCTTCGGATCCGGCCCGGCGGCCAGCACTACGTCAAAGCCCTCCACGCTGACTTCCGCTTTCAACGATTCGGGAGCCTTCTCGATCAACGTATCCACCTCGGCCGAGAGTTTGCCGTTGATGATATTGTTCTTGATCGCCTGCAGTCGGCTGATGAACTCGTCTATTCCTTCCAAGACCAGTTCCTGATTCGCCTCGATTTCCTCCACCCAACCCATTTCCCGCGATTGAACGATGTCGCGCGTCTCCCCCGCCAACCAGTCTCCGAGCAGCTCCGGAGTAAAAGCAATATGGTCGCTCTCACTGAACAGCCGCTGCAACACCGCCAACACGGCCGCCTTGGGAACGTGATGAATCTGGGCCAATAGCCGGTCGTGCGCCTGCGGACTCATGGCTACCACCGTCGCGCCCATCTTGCGGATGAGGTCCTGCAAATGGGAAAACGCTTCGAGATCGCGCTTGTCGCGCGGCGTCAGGATTACCGTCTTGCCTTCGAAGAAGAACCGGTCGGCCTTCGTGTAATCGCCCGCAACCGCGTCCTCTCCCAACAGACGGAAACCCACGTAATGCAGGTCTGCCCGTCCCGAATCACCGATCACGCGGTTGATGTCGCCTTTAACGCGGGTCATCTCCGAGATCACCGCTCCCTCATCCACGTGTTCCAAAACCTTAGGCAGCATTCCTTCCACGTGACTGGCTACCGAGGATAGCATGATCAAATTCGCGCCCGGCAGCATCTCCGGCAGATGCTCCGATCCGTCGCTGATCATACCCAATTTCCAGCACGCATTGATCGTCGCCTTGTCAGCCACTCCCACGATTTGTCCGGAAAATCCGATCCGCCGCAGCCCCAATGCGAAGCTGCCGATCTGGCGGTCCATTCCGACTAGACATACCTTCCGAAACCCTGTCATTAGCATCCAATCCGTTACAGATGAATTGTCCTTACTTGTGCAAAACCCACACCATCAGTTCACTGATGTAACAAATGAATATATGGAAATCTATGGCGACTCACAATACCTTCTTGACAGAAATGTCCAATGATGGCAGACGACATGCGTCGCAGCATCCGCTCCTGATTCGCGATGCCGTGCGCTTGGCCCCTGAGTTGCACATCTGTCAGTATATCGTCGAAGCACTCTTCACAAGATAATACATTTTTAAGAGATAACGCAAATGTACGTGAGCAGAGATTCCGCCTCGGAAACCTCAAAGAGACGGTTTTCTTACCCAGATGTGGTACACGCCCTGCCCCACGTTACCCGGATGTTTGCCGTCTCTGAGCCTTCCGAAATCGCCGAGGCCGCCGCCGAGACCGCTAATTCATGGATTGGTCCATGCCGGTTCTTGGTAGAGCTCAAAGACGAGACGGGAGACAGCGGCCGATTGTCATACGCTTTTCCTCTCCACGCTGGAAGCGCATCTCAACTTCAACAAAAACTAACCGATATCGTCTGGCAAAGCGGGAAACCGTCCGCCAGTATCGCCGGGATTATGGCCGAATTCCATACGCCGGAGCGCAGCCATCGAAGAGTTGACGGTATCGCCTTTCCATTGGAATCGGAGAGCGGCATGATCGGCGTGATAGCCGCTGTACCGTCCGAGAACTCGGTGGCTTTCGATAGCGAGGATATTGAAGTCCTCCAATGACTCGCGCGGCTCCTGACCATAGCCCTTCTTGGTGCCGCCCGCCATCAGTCTCATCAATGGGAATCACGGATCCGTGACCGGCAAGAAAGTGAACTTAAGTCCGAAGTCCAACGCTGGGTGGACATCCTTCACAACTCCGGCGACCTCATTCAGGCCACCGATGCCGAGGGCCGCTTCCTCTTCTGCAATCATACGTGGCACCAGATTCTCGGATACCCGCCCGAAGAGCGGGAGTCCATGACCGTTTTCGATGTCATCCATCCCTCCCACCGCGAGGATGCACAGTCCGTTCTGCACGGCTCGGGAAACGGCGAATCCACCCGCCTTATCGAGACCCTGTTCGTGACCGCCTCGGGGCAGACCGTTCCCGTGGAAGGACGAGTCCGCGTCACCCGTGACAACGGCCAATCCGCCTATATCGTGGGTATTTTTCGTGACATGACCGAGCGTAATAAGATGGAGCAGGACTTGTCGGACGCCCGGGCCCGCGCTCAATATATGGAGGGAATTCATCAAGCCGCCGTCACCCTTCAACATGAAATCAACAATCCGCTGACGGCTCTAATGGGTCATGCCGAATTACTCGACATGATGTTGAAAAGCCACGATGACTTCGATAAGGCGGCCGGAGGAGTCCCCACGCACGTGACCGCCATTGAAGAACAAGGACAACGGATCGCCGCGGCCGTCCGAAAAATGCGCGCACTCTACGACCCGGCTACGACCGTGCATCCCACGTCCCATGAGACCGGCGCGATCATGATTGACCTTCACAATTCCAACTGAGTGCGAATGGACAAGAAACTCATCCTTATCGTTGACGACGAAGCCCCCGTTCGCAACGTGCTGTTGCAGGCATTTCAGTTCGCGGGCTATGAAGTGATCGAAGCGGCCGACGGAGAAGCCGGATTTGACCTGTTTCAGAAAAAGCTGCCGGCCCTCGTGATTACCGACATCTACATGCCCAAGATGAACGGGATTCTCCTGCTCCGCCAGATTCGTCGCCACGGATACAAAGCCAAAGTCATCATGATCACGGGCTTTGCACACTACCATCAGCTCACCCTTGATGCGAGCAGCAGCCCCGACGGCTATTTCGAAAAACCCTTCACTCTCGCTGAACTCCTGAGCAAAGCCAACGAAGTCCTCACTGCGGCCTAAGCCAATTCAGCCTTGATCCGAATAACTCAGCCCAACCGTTGAAGGTTGGGCTGTCCATTTTCCTGTATTCACGAGGACTCGATTCCGATAGTCCTTCAAGTGTCGTCCGTCATGATTGCCGGTGCTTGCGAAGCGCCTCCTCGATCGTCGTCCACGGCAACGTGGCGCATTTCACCCGGACGGGCAACTTCGATATGCCCTCCAAGGCCGCCAGTTCCCCAAGGTCCACACCGTTCGGGGCCGCACCCTCCCGAATGAACGACCGGAAGTTGCCGATCCACTTCTCCACCTCGGACAGCGTCTTTCCCTGCAGGATCTCCGTCAACATCGAAGCCGATGCCAACGAGATCGCGCAGCCCTTTCCGTCAAACGTCACCCGCGTCAAACGATCTCCCTCGATTTCCAGATCGAACGTCAGCTCATCGCCGCACAACGGATTGACTCCCTCCACCGTAACCGTCGGGTGTTCGAGCCGCCCCTTGTTGCGGGGCAGGCGATAGTGATCGAGCAGAATCTCGCTGTACGGATCAAACAACTTGCAGCACCTTCTTGGCGACGCGAATGCCTTCCACCAGCCGGTCAATTTCCTCAGGCGTGTTGTAGAGATAGAAACTGGCCCGCGCCGTCGCCTGCACTCCCAGCCAACGATGCAACGGCTGAGTGCAGTGATGCCCGGCCCGGATCGCAATCCCCTCGCGGTCCAGAAGACCCGCTAAGTCGTGCGGATGAATTCCATCCACGTGAAACGTCACGATGGCTCCCCGATGATCCGCCGGTCCGTACAGCGTTACGCCCGGTTCGCGTTGAAGTTTCTCCCATGCCAGACTTCCGAGTTCGCGATCATGAGCCGCGATCCAGTCGGGAGTGATCTGCTGCAGATAGCGCACCGCTGCGCCGAGGCTCACCGTTTCGGTGATCGGCGGCGTACCCGCCTCGAACTTGTGCGGCACTTCCGCCCACGTCGCGTGATCGAGCCACACTTCGCGGATCATCTCGCCGCCGGTCATGAACGGATCCATGTCATCGAGAATCTCCGGCCGTCCCCACAACACGCCGATTCCCGTCGGTCCGCACATCTTGTGACCGGAAAACGCATAGAAATCCGGATCAATCTCTCGAATATCCACCGGCATATGCGGCACCGCCTGCGCGCCGTCAATCAGTACTTTTGCGCCCACGCCGTGCGCCAGTTCCGCGATTTCGCGCACCGGATTGATCGTTCCCAAGACGTTCGAAACGTGCGTGACCGCCACCATCGCCACCCGCGAATCGAGCAGTTTGCGACCACCGTCCATGTCCAATCGCCCGTCTTCCGTCAGCGGCCAAAATCTCAGCTCTGCGCCCACGAACTGCGCCAGTAGCTGCCACGGAACCAGATTCGCGTGGTGCTCCATCGGCGTCAGCAGAATCGCCTGACCGTGCTTGATGAACTTCCGCCCGTAGGCGTACGCCACCAAATTTATTGACTCGGTGGTACCGCGCGTGAACACCACTCCCGTCGGATCGGCGTTCACGAACTCGGCCACCAAACGACGCGCGTCCTCGTAATCGGCGGTCGCGCCCTCCGCCAGCGTATGCACGCCGCGATGCACGTTCGCGTAGCGCGACTCGCAGAATCCGCAATAGGCGTTCAGCACCTGCATAGGCTTCTGGCTGCTGGCCGCGCTGTCGAGGTAGACCAGTGACTTGCCGTTCACCTTCAGCCCGAGAATCGGAAAATCCCGCCGAATATCTTCAATCGTCTTCATGTTATGCTCGTCTTGATTTTCCCCCCACTTCGTGGGGGGACCAAAGGGGGGATTACCTTCATCCCTCATCGCTCATCGTTCACCCCTCATCCCTCATCCCTCATCGCTACCAGCACATCCTCCCCCTCGATCTTCACTTCATAGACGGAAATCGCATTCGTCGCGGGAAGCGAAAGAGCTTTTCCTGTCTTCAAATCAAACTGCGCACCGTGCCGCGGGCACTCGATCTGCTCGCCCTCGATCCAGCCCTCATGAAGATGTTCATGCTCATGTGAGCAGACGTTGTGAATCGCGTAGAACTTCCCCTCGCTTCGCACTATGGCGATCTCAATCCCGTCGCGTTTGAAAGCCCGCGCTTCCCCTTCCGGAACATCACTGACCGAACAAACACGTATGAACTCGCTATCGCTCATGCTTACTGCCTATTACAATCATGGGCGGGGAGGAATCCTTCATCGTTCATCCTTCATCCCTCATCCCTCTTCTCTTGCGCCTTCCCGATCGTCCTTGACACCATTGTCCGCCAGCGCTGCTGCACCGTTGGAACAGGAACGTGTCGGATGATTTCCTCGGCAAAGCCCGAGGCAATCGCCACCGTCGCCTGCCAGCGCGTCAGTCCCCTCGTCTGCAGATAGAAAAGCTGCTCGGCGTTCAGCGAACCCATTGAAGCCCCGTGTGTGCAGCGAACGTCATCGGCGATGATCTCCAGTTTGGGAATCGCGTCCGCCCGCGCTTCTTTGTTCAAGAGTAGATTGCGACATTGCTGATAGGCGTCGGTCTTCTGCGACTGCTGCGGCACGTTGATCGTTCCCTGATAGACCGAATGCGCATGTCCGGCGAGCAGAGTTTTTATGACCAATTCCGAGCGGCACTGCGGAGCGTTGTGGTATTGGTGCGTGCGATGATCGGCTCGCGTTCTGCCTGATCCCGCAAACAGCCCTTTGAACATCGCTTCCGCGCCCGGACCGTTCAGCGCGATTTCCAGACGAGCGGCGTGCCATTTCGCGCCCGGCGTCGCCGAATACCATTCGAGCCTCGCATCTTTCTCAAGATGAACGCGCGCGCGGCGATACAAATATCCTTCGTCTCCCGCCGCGTCTTCCTGAAGATAGACGAGCTTCCCGCCTTCCTGAACGATCACTTCCGTTCGTCCAATCGCCGCCGCTGCATTCTCACCGACCTCCCACCGGTCATAGAGCACCAGCTCGGCTCCCGGCTCCACCACCAGCACGGTCGTGAACGTGGCCAGTCCCGGCCCGCGCGCGGTTTGCACAAGCTCCACCGGATCTCCCGCAAATCCCTTCGGCACGCGAAAGCACACCGGATCGCGACCCAGCGCTTTGTGATAGTACAGGAACTTCGCGTCGTAGTCATCGCCCGCGATGATTTGCAGCGCGCGGCAGTGCTCGTCGCAGCGTGTTTCGAGTGGAACGATCCCCGCCACTTCGCCGCTGCCCAGCGCCTTCAGCGAAATCTCGCGCGTCGTATTGAAAACGTCCACCGCTTCGAGTTTGTCCCACGGAAACTCCTCCGGGTCCGTGCGCCGCCAGTCTTCCTCCAGTCGCGATGGAATGGGAGCGTTTCGTGCCTGTTCCAGCGCCCGCGCCAGATCGCTCTCGCTCCAGCAGCGGCCCGCCGTCTCGCGCAGAAACAGCGCCGTGTTCTCGTTCATTTTCATCACGTCAGCCAACCGAACCCTCCATCTGGAGCTGAATGAGCCGGTTCATCTCCAGAGCGTATTCCATCGGCAACTCTTTCACCACCGGCTCGATAAATCCCCGCACGATCAGCGTCATCGCTTCGGCTTCGGAAATCCCCCGGCTTTGCAGATAGAACACCTGCTCATCGCCGATCTTCGACACCGTCGCTTCGTGCCCCAGCTCCACTTCGTCATGGCGAATGTTCATGTAGGGATAGGTGTCACTGCGGCTGTGATCGTCGAGCAGGAGCGCATCGCAGCTTACGTTGGATTTCGAGCGCGGCGCATCCTCCGTCACTTCCACCAGTCCGCGATACGACGTCCGTCCGCCGCCCCGCGAAATGGATTTCGATACGATCACCGAGGTTGTGTCGGGCGCGCGGTGATGCACCTTCGCTCCCGCTTCGGTGTGCTGTCCGTTTCCTGCATAAGCCACCGACAAAATATCCGCCCGCGCACCGCGTCCCACCATGTACACCGACGGATATTTCATGGTAATCTTCGATCCGAGATTGCAGTCCACCCATTCCATGGTCGCGTCTTCTTCGGCCAGCGTCCGCTTGGTCACCAGATTGTACACGTTACGCGACCAATTCTGAATCGTCGTATATCGCACCCGCGCGTGTTTCTTCACGTAGATTTCCACCACCGCCGCGTGCAGCGAATCCGAACTGTAAACCGGCGCCGTGCAGCCTTCCACGTAGTGCACGAACGAACCCTCATCGGCGATAATCAGCGTGCGTTCGAATTGCCCCATGTTCTTGGCGTTGATGCGAAAGTAGGCTTGCAGCGGAATCGTCATGTGCACGCCCTTCGGCACGTAGATGAAACTCCCGCCCGACCACACCGCCGTATTCAGCGCGGCCAGCTTGTTGTCGCCCGGCGGCACCAGCTTGCTGAAGTACTCTTTGTAGAGATCGGGATATTCTTTCAGTCCCGTATCCGTGTCGAGAAACACCACGCCCTGCTTGGCCCACTGCTCCTGCAGGCTGTGGTACACCACTTCTGATTCATACTGCGCGCCCACGCCCGCCAGGAATTTCTTCTCCGCCTCGGGAATACCCAGCTTGTCGTAGGTCTCGCGGATCTCGGCGGGCACGGCGTCCCAGTCATTGGTGACTTTATCGGTCGGCTTGATGTAATAGAAAATGTTGTCGTAGTCAATGTCGTCAATCCGCGGGCCCCACATCGGCGTCGGCTTGCGCAGAAAATACTCAAGCCCCTTGAGCCGGATCGCAAGCATCCAGTCCGGCTCGCCCTTTTCCTCGGAGATCGCTTCTACGACCTCGCGGCTCAGACCTCGTGGCAGCCGGAATACGCTCTTCTCGGCCACGTGAAATCCGTAGCGCTCGTAGTTATCCAAGTCGAGTTCGAAGCTCTTCGGTTTATGTTCACTCATCGTTGTCCTCGTATTCCATCATCCGTATCCTTTCCCTCCGCTTGCAGGGGGATCAATGGGAGTCGGCCGTCTGTTTTCCCGGTCCTCCTCCGACCGGGCATGAAAATGATTTCCCTTCTTCAAGCGCTTCGTGGGCAATTCCCACGTCATGTCGCATCCAACTAATTCGTCTTCTTCTGCCAGCTGCCTTCCCAGAAATGGACGGCGTAGGACTGGGGAAACAACGTTTTCAATTCATCATGTGACTTGTCATAGTACGTGTCTTTTTCGGTATAGTAGAACGGGTAAAAAGCCGGTGTTTCAAACAGGGTGAAGGGCTCGGAAAACCTACGAACTTCCTTCTCGAACATTCGCGGCCCGGTCTGATTAAGAATATCCCTGTGCCTCCGGAAATGGCCGGGTATATTGTCTATGACCTGTTTGAAGTTCCTGCTCCCGCGGAAACCTCCGAGAATCCCTATGGCAATGTTCACATCGTCGCCGTTTCTCCATTCGATGCCCGCGAATTCACGATCCAATAAATTATCGAACGACTTCAGGCATTCGGTATCCGTATCGGAGTATATTCCTCCGTAGAGATACATGAGTTCATATCTCACGATATCTGATGCCATTGCGTAGGTGGTCGCGCGGTCGAAGAGCTTCCGGTTTTGCAGCACCGGCAGATTGCTTTCCGTCCAAAACATGAATTCAAAGTCGGAGTGGTACTGCTTCCATGTATCCCACAATCTCTGGCACCGCTCCGGGAAGGGTTTTCCACCCAACCACACTTTATGAAAAATCTTCGGAATGGTTGTGGTGGGCAAGGGTTCCGAATCCGGCTGCGTCCTGCGAAATATTCTCGGAAGAAAATTCATCAAACCGCCTCCAAAGTGCACGTGGGGACATCTCTCAAACGCCTGCCTTGCATACTCCGCTCGTCCCCGATAGGAGTATCGCTGCCTGCTCACCGGTGTCCTTATCGCGGCCGTGCTGCAGTTGTTTCGTTGGAACCGGACCGTACCGGCGCAAAAAACGCGGCGACATTATTCCCCTCCTCCGCAGCTCCAAAAATAAACCCGGCACATTCTCACACGTTCGGCTCGCCAAGCAGCGCGCTCAGGAACGGCAGTCCGGTGCGACGATGCAGGTTGTGCAGCTCGTCGGTCGTCCACTGTTGGGCGTAGAAGTGCACGTCGTCAAAACCGATCGGCCGGTTGCGGCCATAGCCGAAAGGCAGCGGCACGAATTCGTTCCGCGCCAGTCCCGCATAGGACAGCGCGCGATCCCGCTTCTGGATTCGCTGGAACTTCACTTCGGTGAACAGATCGCGGTCACTGTCCGGCATGCCAAGAAAACGGCCCAGAAAACGCGGGATGAAATCGCGGCGTATGACAACAAAACTTTGTTCAATCCGAACCGGACTGGTCGCGCCATAGCTGATTCCGCGTTGGCCCAGATTTTCGATGGCCCGTTCGATAATGCCGTCCCCCACCAGCAAGCAGTCCTGTTCTACGAACACCGAGTAGTCGGCGTCGGCCAGAAACGCATAGTATGCGCCCAGCGCAAAGGCGCGCGTCCACCCGCCATACCGCCCCTGACAGACCATCCCATGCCCGAAGTTGCGGGGCAGGCTGACGAACTCCACCGTCTTGCCGACGAGCTCGGGGCGCACCGGACTGGCCGAATCCACCACGATGATCTTTTCCGGCCGCGAAACAGCCAGTATGTTTTCGTACCACACGTTAAAGAACTGTGGAGTACGTAGCCGGTCATCGGAAGAATTATATTTCGTTCCGATGTGTTTTCGGCTTTCATCGCACCACCAGCCGCTGTGAACGATATAGGACGACATGGAGTCTCGCTCGCTACCGGACGTTGCGCTGCACGAAAACCACGTCCAGGGCGTTCAGATTACGCGTGAATAAATGCAGGTTGACCGAATGCGGGTAAACGTATACGCGCGTCGGCCGTATCCCCGCCCAGTCCAGAATGTGAAACAGTCCCGACTGACTCACATGCGATTCGCGCGCTCCCGCCATCCGCTGCGCGTTGTCGAGGAGTGGCGCACCGAGATCAATCGGCGTCGCCTGCGGCGTTTCGGTTTGTACGTATCCGTCGCTGCACAGAATCTCATCCGTGCGCGAATAATCTCCCAGAGTCAAACGGAACTCCTCGTCCCAACCCAGCCCGTGTTCTTCGGCCACGTACTCGGGAACGAATTTCCGCGGGTGGTGACGGAAGCCGAAATTGTAGTATTCACGCACCGGAACGTAGAAGCGATTGGGATCGAAACGGTACGGCGTCCCGCCGCATTCCCAGTCGCGCACCGGGAACTCAGCCAGCGTCACCTCCGCCGTCATCTCCTGCAACAGGAGCAGGCTGCGTATCTGCGTAAACGGCCGGAAGCTTCGCGCCAGAACAAAATGGATCTTCTTTCCGCGCGTCTTGTACAACCAGGAGGCAACCGGCAGCGACGCGATGAAATCGCCGAGTTTGCCGCAGTGTGTGACCGCAATCACGCCGTGCGGATCCCGCATGTCCCACCACGCCCTCTGCAGAACGCTTTTCAGGCGGCACAGCGGCTGTCCGAGGCGTGCGCTCACCGCTGCCCTTTCACCGCCTCAAGCCGCGCCTTCGTCAGCGAGCGTTCATGATGAATAATCATCAGCGAACCCGCGACGCCCGCCGCCAGCAGTCCGATATCTTCCAGAATCCCCAAATGCAGCGCCGCCACGAAACCGATCACCGACCATACGAACGGCAGAAACATGACCATTCGCGGCACCGGCGGCTCCGCCCATAAAAGGAGTCCGAACGTGAAGATCGTCACCGGGCAGGGCGAAACCCCGAACATCGGCGACTGAGGATAAACGTGACCGAGCCGTAATCCGATTAGCGGATAAATCAGCATCGCGTAGAGGATGAAAAAACCGCCGATCACTCCGTAACTCGACGGCCGCACTCGAAAGCGAAGCTCATTCTGGAACACGCCGTATACCGCCAGCAGGACGGATTGCAGCACGAACGCTGCACCGAAGGCAAAGGCCGCCCGGTTGATTTCGCTGAAAAAAAAGATGTGGTAGACGACGCCCGTCCACAGCCACATTAGTGCGAGGACGGCCACAACGATCCGGTCCCCCGCCCGGCTTCGCCACAGCGCGAGTCCCGTCGCCAGAACTCCCAGAGCATACCCCATCGCTTGCGCCGGCCAGATCGCCCGATTGTAGCTCTCGAACAGCGCCAGAAACTCGTCAACGGTAAATGGCAGGTTCATGGATGTCTATCGAACCGTCAACGTCACCCGCAGCGGCCGCTCTTCGGGAAAGAAACAAACCCGGTCGTCGCATGACTGAAACTCGACGCGACCTTTGATTGAGTACGTTCCGGATTTGACGTCTGCGCCGATAATCAACGGTATGTCAATCGTCACCGCTCCGTCATATACGAGCAGATCTTCGCTCTCACCCTCCAGACGATGCCTTTTTCCGGACGGATAACGCGGAGCAAGAAAATACGCGATCTCCGTTGAATCAAGTTTCACTTCCAGGGGAATGTAATACTCACTTGCAGCGGGATTCGCGTTCACGTGATAACCCGGTGTCACCTTCAGAGTGATTTGCGCCAGCGCCGTATCGCCGTGCACAGCGGCCACCGTATCCGTCGGAGCCACGACCAGCGTCAGCGGATTCTCCTCGCGCGGTTGCGCTGCGAGCATTGTCGCAAACGACAGCAGCAGAACCGCCGCCAGACCCGAACCAAGTCTCACTTTGCAGGTTCTTCTTTTGTCGCGCGCTTGCACGTGGAAATTCCGAGGAGTGAATACAATCCGCAAAAACCGAAAATCGCGGTGAGCAGAGGGATCAGTCCCAGCAGTCCCCACCACGATTTGAACGCGGCTCCCAGTGCAAAAATCACCACCGCGATGATGATGCGAATGATTCTGTCCGCTGTTCCGACGTTGGCTTTCATCATTCCTCCCGAATTCAATCTCCCCCCGTTTACGGGTAGACAGAGGGAGGGGCAATGGAGAAAACGGAGATTTCCAAAACGCGAAAAGCCAGAATGTCCTCCCTGCCCTTTTCAGCCTTTCAGCTTTTCAGATTTTTCTTCAGGCCGCCGCCTCTTCCTTCACCCAATCGTAGCCCTGATTCTCCAGATCGAGCGCCAGATTCTTGTCGCCGCTCTTGACGATCCGCCCATTCACGAGAACGTGCACGTAGTCGGGCACGATGTGATCGAGCAGCCGCTGATAGTGGGTGATAACCAGCGCGCCGAACTCCGGGTCCCGCAGTTTGTTGAATCCCTTGCCGACGATCTTCAAAGCGTCAATATCAAGTCCCGAATCGGTCTCATCCAAAACCGCCATCTCCGGCCGCAGCATTCCCATCTGCAGAATCTCGTTGCGCTTCTTCTCTCCGCCCGAAAATCCTTCGTTCAGGTAACGCTTGGCGAACTCCGGAGTGATGTCGAGCAGCTCCAGCCACGAATTGAGCTGAGAGTTGAACTCGGCGAAGCTCGGCGTCTTGCCGAATCGCTCGGTCAGAGCCATCCGCAAGAAGTTGTTGACCGACACGCCGTAGATCTCCTGTGGATATTGAAACGCCAGAAACAAGCCCGTCTTGGCCCGCTCGTCGGGTTCCTTCTCCAGCAGGCTCTCGCCTTTCCACAGGATATCGCCGCCCGTGACCTCGTAGCGGGGATGACCCATAATGGCCGAAGCCAGGGTGGACTTGCCGCTGCCGTTGGGCCCCATGATAGCATGGACCTCTCCCACCGGAACGATCAGCGAGAGCCCCTTCAGAATCTCCTTGCCCTCCACCGCCACGTGGAGATCACGGATTTCCAGTCTACTCAAGTCAACCTCCGTTGTCGTTCACTGCGCTCCCGAATTACCAACCGAGACCGACCGCATTTCCTTGGGTTGCTCCAGAGAGTCGGGTAGCTCACCGTAGGCTAACGGATGCGTCATGAGCTCCAACAGATCCGACAACGTCCGCGCGCGAAAGAAATCCTTGAGGTGGACTTCCGCGTGCCGCCAGAAAGCCCGGATCGAACAGCCCTGCGCCAGCGAACAGCAATTCGCGTCGTGCGCACACTGATTGAACTGGAGGCTGCCCTCAAACGTCTCGATCACGTCGAGCAGAACGATGTCCTCCGGCTTCTTCCCCAGAGTCACGCCGCCGCCTTTGCCGCGCTGGGTACGCAGCATTCCGTGGCTGGCCAGTTGAGCCACGATCTTCGTCAGAAAAACCCGCGGAACCCGTTGTCGGTCGGCAATTTCGCGAGTCACCACTGCCCGCCCGCGAGCCTGATAGGTTGCCACATCCACCAGAACTCGGAGCGCATAATCAGCCTGAAGCGAAACCAGCATTTTGTAAATCCCTAAATCAGACCCACAATGTCAACTTAATATAGGAAATTAGCCCGTACAAGTCAAGTCCAATCTCAAGACCTTTGGATAGCGGGGCTTATAATCTCAAGTGCCACGAAAGTTTGGCATGCCCGCAGTTTGTACCTTTCAGCACAAGGTTTTTCTGGATTTGAAAACTTGACTGCCGCGCTAAACTTATCAACGCCTAAGAAATCCCGCTTGTTCCGCGGAGGAGTCACGAGGACAAAATAACTCAGGACTGTGACAGCGATGTCTTATGGCTGAGTTGTGGGTATCTGTAGAAAAAGGCTTAGAGAAATGCGAAAACAACCGCTGTTCGGCATGATCGGCTGATCCGAAGGGGAAAATCGGAGTTCCTTGGAACGTTTTTTCCTGGCGATATTTTGCCTGTGCAAAACGAATCACAGTAGTGGAAAGAACACACAATCAGAGAAATGCCCGTGCTATCCGGTCATGGTCTGTGTCGTCGTGATGTTGTGACCGGTTTTCATTGCTGCGGAACCGTTTTTGCACATGACGATGGATCGAGGCCGTAAATGCTGATGAATCCGATCCCATTCCAGGTCCGATGAAGCCAGAGCTACCGCAGAAAAAGCCTGTTTCAGAGCTCTTGACCCATCGCCGCCGCCCGCGAACGATACAGCTTCTGGGCTACACCATGCTGTGGACGGTGGTGGGGATGTTCTGCTATGAGGCCGCGCGTGAAGCGCTGCAACCCGGTCGGACAAGCTGGATGTTCCACGCCGCCACCATCGTTGTCGGCGGTATCGTCGCCACGTTGGCCGCTTATCTGGCCTATCGAGCCCACGACCGGGCGCGGAAGCGATACGAGCAGATGGTGGTCGAACATGAGAAAGCCGAAGCCTCGCTTCACCGCGCCCAACATGAACTTGCCAGCCGGACCCAAGACTACTCCGAACAGCTATCGAACATCAGCCAAGCCCTTGACCTTGACATTGAACAACGACAACGCCTGGAGACGGCGCTGCGGGAGAGTGAATCCCGCTTCCGGGAACTCACCGACCTGCTGCCGGTCATGGTATTCGAGTTGGACACCCAAGGCCGGCTTACCTTCGTCAACCGGACTGCCCTCGAAACGTTCGGCTACTCCGAGGAGGCCATCGAGCACGGTCTTTCGATCATCGAGCTGGTGGCTGAAAGCGACCGGGAACGAATCGCCGGAAATCTCGTCCGCATCATGCGCGGCGAGCCTCGCGAAGGTCTCCCCGAATACCGCGCCCGGAGGAAGGATGGCTCCGAGTTCGAGATGACCGTCGTCTCCGCCCCGATCCTGCAGGGGGATCGGTGGATCGGAGCCCGCGGCTTCGCCATAGACCTGACCGACCGTCGCAAGGCGGAAGCCGAACAACGTGAACACCTCGTTTTCCTCCAACGTCTGGTGGATGCGATTCCCAGCGCCGTCGCCTACAAAGATCTGGATGGCCGTTACCGGATCTGCAATCAGGCGTTCGCCTATCTGGCCGGCCGGCCCGGCAGTGAAATCATTGGAAAAACCGCCCATGAAGTAGCCCCTCCCGACGTCGCGGACTACTACGAACGTCTGGACCGCGAAATTCTGGCGGGAAGCGACTCCGCCGTGTCTCGCGCTCAATACCATGAGACCTCCTTCGGCGGCCGGTGGTTCGTTTGCCACAAAGCCGCCGACCGGGATCAAAACGGCGATCCGCGCGGCATTATTACGGTGTTTGTTGACGTATCCGAGAGCAAACTCGTCGAAAACGAACTCCGTCGCTCCCATGAACTACTGCGCCGTCTGATCGCAACCGCTCCCTTGCCGATCATCTCCCTCGATGCACAGGCCTGCGTGGCCGATCTCTGGAATCCCGCCGCCGAAAACATGTTCGGCTGGCCCATCGGCAAGGTGCAGGGCCGGCTGTTGCCGATCGTCTCGGCTCGACAGCGCGAGGAATTCAACGAGCTGCTCCAGAAGTTACAGCAGGGCCGACATCTGGACGGAGTCGAAGCGGAACTGGACCGTTGGGACGGCGGTTCCGTGTCCTGCAGCATGTATGCGACGCCGACCCGCGACCCGGACGGAAACGTGACCGGATCCATTCTCATGCTGGTGGATCTGACCGAAGCCAAACGGGTCGAAGCCGCCTTGCGCGAGAGTGAAGAGCGCTTCCGCAGCCTGGCCGACACCGCTCCCGTGTTGATGTGGATGGCCGGAGTCCATCGGCATTGCTTCTACTTCAACCGGATGTGGCTCCAGTTTTCCGGCCGCAGCATTCGCACCGAGTACGGCAAGGGCTGGCTGGGCGGCGTTCACCCTGAAGATCGCGAAAGTGTGCTGAACGTGTACGATCACGCCTTCGATGCGCGACGTCCGTTTATGACCGAGTTCCGGCTTCTCCATTCCGACAACACCTATCATTGGGTGTTGGATCGCGGCGTGCCCCGAACCACGCCCGACGGCAAGTTCACCGGCTTCATCGGCACCTGCACCGACATCACCGACCTCAAGCGCGCCGAAGAAGCGCTCCGCGAAAGCGAAGAACGGTTCCGCGCCATCTTCCTCGCCGCCCGGGATCCGATTTTCATCAAAGACTGCAATCGTCGCTACGTCCATGTCAATCCCGCCACCGAACACAGCTTCAAGCGTCCCGCCGGCCGAATCCTCGGCCAGTTGGACGAGGACTTGTCCGCGCCCGAAATCGCCGCCCAGACTCGCCAGGAAGATCAGCGAGTGCTGGCCGGCGAAACCATCGAATCGGAACTCAGCGAAGTCGTGGACGGCACCCGCGTTACTCATCACGTGGTCAAGGTTCCGCTTTGCGACCGCACCGGCCGGATTACCGGCATTTGCGGCATTGCCCGCGACATCACCGACCGCAAACGCGCCGAGGCGGCGTTGCTGAAAAGCGAGGATAAATTCCGCTGCATCGTCGAAAACTTGAACGATGTGGTCATGCTCACCCGGCCGGACGGGAAGATCTCCTATCTCAGCCCCTCCTGCGAACGAATCCTCGGATACAAACCGGAAGATTTGGTGGGAAAACAGCCCTGGATCATTCACCCCGACGACTTGGAAAAGGTCCAGAACGCCCACCGTCAGGCGCTGCGGGGAAAACGGGAGTCGGAATTCGAATATCGCGTTCAAACCAAAACCGGCGAAACCAAGCTGGTTTCCCACTCCTGGGTGCCGATCCTGAAGGGTGACCAAGTTCAGCTCATCGTGAGCGTGATCACCGACGTCACCGATCGCCGCCGGGCCGAGACGGCATTGGCCGAAGAACGACAGCTTTTCATCGCCGGACCCACCGTCGTATACAAATGGCATCCGAGGGAAGACCACTCGATCCAAGCGGATTACGTCTCCCCCAACGTGCGCGACGTATTCGGCTGCGCTCCCGAGGACGTCATCAGCGGCGCCGTTCAATGGCTTGGCAGTATCCACCCCGACGACCGCGAGCGGGCGGAAGCCGAAACGATGGAAGCCATCGAGAACGGTGTGCCAGTCTGGCACCAGCAGTACCGTCTCCGTCATGCCGACGGCAGCTATCGCTGGATTCACGACACCACCGTTGCCAATTGCGACGCCAACGGAGTGATCACTCACTTCAGCGGCTACATGCTCGACGTCACCGCCCAGCATGAGTCCGAGCGGACCCTCCAGGAGGAGCGGCGGTTGTTCGTGGCCGGCCCGGTCGTGGTCTTTCGCTGGCGGGTGACTCCCGACGGAGTGAAGACCGACTACGTTTCCCCCAACGTCGAACGAATCTTCGGCGGCCAACCCGATGACTTCATATCGGGTCGGGTGGACGTGTGTTCCCTCATCCATCCCGATGATCTCGCCCGGGTCGTCGAGGTGAAGAGTCGCTGCCTCGCGAGCCTCGTCACTCATTTCGATCTGGAGTATCGCATCCGCGGCGGAAACGGCCATTGGCGCTGGATTCGCGAGTACAGCGTCATCCATCACGATCAAACCGGCTCGGTACAATACGTCAACAGCTATTGCCTTGACGTGACCGATCCCCTTAGGGTTCGACAGTTATTGCGCGAAAGTGAAAGGTGCTATCGAATGCTCGCCGAACGAACCAAAGAAATCCTGTGGACGGCGGACGCCAATCTGCGCTTCACCTACATCAATCATAACGTGCAGGACGCGCTCGGATACACGCCCGAAGAAATCTGCCGCCTGACGATCAAGGACATTCTCACTCCCGACTCCTTCCGGCAGTCGCTCGAGTTGCTCGCCGAAGCCCGGCGTTGTTTTAAGGCCGGACTGGCCGATGAAAATTCATCGTGGAACCTGCAGGTGGAGCTCGTCGGCAAAGACGGCTCCCTGCAACGGGCCGACGTCACCTGTGGTGCCGTGGCGGATCAGCACGGCGAGATCACCAAGATCGTCGGCATCACCACCCTGACGCAAACCTCGTCTCCCGACCGGCCGGCCGTGTCCGGCCGCGCCGTGCCGCACCACGAACTGGAGCATCTCTATCACGAAATGGAGGATCGCGTCGAGTCCATCCGCCGCATCTCGCACCACGAGGTCGGGCCATAGTCGCCACCAACGTACCGAAACGGAAAACCCGACACATCCGTGCCGGGTTTTATTTGGCAAACCGTAGAGCTGTTTCAGAATAACCGCCGAGCGGAGTTACGCACGAATTAAACGATGCCAACTTCCACCCGGTGGTGACTCTCCAGAGTCACCCCTCAACAGCCCGACCGATCCGCTCGCAGACATGGCTACGCGAAATACCCCAAGAGCGTCCGTAACCGTTCGAGTTGATACTCCGAGATCGCCGCGATGTCTTCGATCTGATGAAAGCCGTTGTGCGCCGCCGTCGCCATCCGTCCCCGCTCCGGCCGCGTGAGTTTCGGATTCATGAGCAGACCGACCACCCGCATTACGTACAGCCATTCGGTGAGTCGCTCGAAGCTCTCGCGGTGAAACCAAACGATCCCGCCGTATTCATTGCACCCGATCACGCGCTGTACGATCCCCTCTTCCAGCAGCTTGGCCATGCCCAAATAGCGCCGCCGTTGATCGAAAGTCATGGCGATCCGCCGGTGGGCCGTCAGCCCGCGCACCCACTCGACTTCCAGCCATGCTTCTCCGTTGTCGGCTCCTAATGCACGAAACGTTTCGTGCAAAACATCCAAGAGCAACCAATCGTCGAGCCGATCCGCGGCAATGGAATCCCCGTTCTCGGTGTGGAGTTGTCCCGCCGCCCAGATCGTCAGCCATCCCGCCAGCACTCTCCAGAGTGGCTCGCTTAAACTGCGACGGGCGGGAAGCGCGCGAAGCAGTCGTTGCCGCGCCGCCACGGCGTCCTTGCTGCGACCCCACGTGATCCATTTGCCCGCCGCCGGAAGCGCCAGCACCGCGTTCGCCGCCGCCTGAAAATCGCCGAGCGCTCCCCCGACCGCGCGATTGCCGTGTCCGAACCGTTTGGCTTGTTCGAGGAACGGCTTCGCACGGGCGGCGAATTGCGCCACGGCCGCCGCCTCCGCCTCGCCCGCCCGCTTCCGCGAGGATGCCGGCGGCGGCGCCGACTCCTCGATTAGCTCGCGAAGATGCGCCGGGCTGGCGAAGCGGTGAAACGCTTCGATCACCGGCCCGTAGTGGACTCGCTTGAACTCCCGGTCGAGCGAAGGAACGCCTCGTCCGCCAAGCGATTCGCACAGCCGCGACCACCGTTTCTCCGCG
>JAHJDG010000095.1 GCA_018812265.1 bacterium
ACTCGTGGGTCTTGGGCCAGAGTCCGAATTTCTCGCCATCGTCGGCCATGACGAACAGCGGCTGCGACGCTCCCTCGGCGTACTCACGCATATAGGAGATCGTGTCTATCGGCTCCTTGAAGGGAATCGTGTAGCGGAGCTTCTTGTGGATCGGAAAGAGCGCCACCGGGCCGCGACCGGATTCGGTCAGAAAATAGTGATTCAACTCGCGCAGACGATGACCGGCGGCGAGGAAGTGATCGTCATCGAGCGGGATGTACTCGATTCCGGCTTCCGCGAGGAGATCGGCCAGTTGCGGCTCCCACACGCGCTCGGGCAGCCATGCTCCTCGCACGTTTACTCCGAAGCGGCGTTTGAGATAGACGCTCATGCGACGGAGTTGCTCGAGAGCATCCTCGCGCGGCAGAACCGGAAGAATCGGTTCATAGAATCCGCCGCCGAGAAGTTCCACCTGACCGCGTTCGACGAGCTTGCCGACCAGCTCGAAGTACTCGGGCTGATTGCGCTCCAGCCACTCGATCAAGCAGCCCGACGTGTGGAACGAGAACTTGATGTGGGGATGCTCGAGGGCCGTTTCGAGAAACGGTTTGTAGGCGGTGCGGTAGGCCAGCTCGAATACGCTCGGCACGTTGCCGACCGGTTGATGGTTGTGAATTCCGAATGCAAAGAAAATCTTGGACACGGTTGCCTTTCGGGATTAGTTTATTATGAAATGAATGTTTCGCTCATCTCGACGTTGTCGGTCTGCTGACCGGCAATAGCAAACACTGCCGTGTGAAACTACCCGTTCGGGGAGTTTCTAATCTGCGCGGAGAGGGGTGACTCTGGAGAGTCACCACCGGGTGAGCGGCGCACTGCCGTGCGGCACTACCGGCGATTTCATCCTTCATCGCTCGCTACAGTCCGCGGCTCTCCAGCCAGAGCGCGGCCGCGCCCTGCACGCCCGCGAAGTAGCCGAGTTTGCTGGGGAGAATTTTCAGGTTCTCGATGTGGGTTTTCAACGCGCGGGCTTTAAGGCGACGTTCGAACTCCTCGAAGAAAAAGTTCGCTCCGGCCAGCGTGCCGCCGCCGAGAATCAACGCTTCGGGATTGAGAACAGCAATCCACGATGCGGCCGCTTCGGCGAGACGAGTGGCAAGCTCGATATGCACCTGCTTGGCGCGTTCATCCCCCGCCGCAGCAAGTTCGGTAATGCGGCGCGGCGTCGGGACCTCGCCGGTGGGGAATAATCGCAGCACGATGTCGTCGAATCCCCGGCGGCCTACGTAGCCTTCAATCACACCCGGACAATCGAGCACCACCGGACCGTCGGGAGTAATGACCGTGAATCCGAGTTCCCCCGCTCCGCCGAACGCTCCCCGATAGAGCTTGCCGCCGATGAAAACCGCGCCGCCCAGTCCCGTTCCCACCGCCGCGCAGACGAAGTGTTGGAGTCCGACCGCCGCTCCCCAGCGATGCTCGGCGATTCCAAATACGTCCACATCGTTGCCCATGACGGCGGGAAGTCCGAATGCCTTTTCCAGCATCTCGCGCAGCGGAACTTTTTCCCATGTGAAGAAATTCGGCCCGCGCATGTAGCGCTCGCCCGCAAGGTCAATCATCCCCGCCGCGGCGATGCCGATTCCTTCGGGCTTGTGATTCACCCGCGACAACAGCGGACGACAGGCGTGCTCCGCCGCCGTGACGACGTCCTCCGGCTCGCGCTTGAAGGGAGTCGTGGCGATGACGTGATCAATCAGCTCGCCCGAGTCCGACACGAGTCCGATCTTGATGTTGGTGCCTCCGATGTCGAGGCCGAGAATGTAGTGAGTGGACATGATGGATTCAGTCTATTCGCAGGTGTACTCGAGTCGCGGTGTCAAGGCACTTCTTCCACCAGCAGGCGGAGGCGGCCGTCGGATTCACGTTTTTTGGTGATGCGTTGCGGATGTTTGCCGGGAGCGAGCTTGAACTGCGTACGCAGGTAGCCGCCCTCAGCCAGCGGATAGGCAAAGAATACGTCCAGTTCGTGATCTATCCCGTCCATGCCGACCACGGCATAGTCGTCAGCGATGGCATAGGTCACGGTCACGTATCCCCGCTTGAAGGGAACGCGTGCCGAAGTGCGTCCCCATCGCGAAGGCAGTCGAGGTTCGATATCCACGCGATCGCGCAGCGCACCGGGGCGAACTCCCACATAGAGCTCGGCCAGATTCTGAAACGACGCCGCCATTACGCACGGAGAAACGGCTCCGTCCAGCGCGGGTGATTCCGTCAGGAGTCCGGGAATCGAACCCTCGAGCAACAGCGTGGTCAGGCTGTCGAGATCGGGGATTTCCAGCATCTTGAGATCGGTCCGGAAGCGGAAGTCCGTCCATCTCTGCCAGAGGAAACCGTCGGTGTGGCGATCCGCCTTCCAAAGCGGCAAGGGGTTATCGGCGATCCAGTTGAATCCGTAGTCGGCGCCGATTTGAAGAAGGAGAAGCGTGTCGTCATAGGCGGGTCGTTCCATCTTCTGTTCCAGAAGTATGAGTTCCTCGGCGACGGGATCGAAAATACCGAGGAGTTCCGCTTGCTCAAGAAGAATCTCCTGCTCGCGCTGCTGGAGAATGGCTCTCTGAAAGAGGCCGCGTCCCTTCCGCGCGGCGCGACCGGCCTCCCCCTGAAAGATTCCCTGCGAGTTGCGGTCGCCACGAGCCAGCGCGACGTCGCTGCCCAATCCCATGACTCCCGCCAATCGAATGTGAGCCAGTGATAGCCGAAGCAGGCTGTCGGCAATGCCCGGCGTGGCGAGAACTTCGAGATCGGCGGTGACGTAATCCGCCTGCAAACTCGTGAGTCCCGACAGAACGTCGAGGCTGATTTGTTTGAGAGTGTCCTCCTCGGCCATGCCGTAGGCGAGCGCGGCTCTGAATGCGCCGCTTCCCCAGCGGAGCACATCCTGTTTCTGCTGGGGAGTGACGTCCTGAGGATCGGGCGGAAACACAATGGCCGGACGACTGCGCGATGCGAGAAAACAGCCCGCGGCGAGCCGGGCGTCACTCTCTATCAACAAACGTTCCTCCGGCACGGCGGAAGGAGTCGCATCCGTCAGCGCCGCCGCGAGCAAAGCATGCACTTGATTGGCCCGTTCATCCTGTGTATGCAGTTGAAACGCGACGCGCTTGTTCAGTGCGGCGAGCGTTCGCTTTTCAATCTTCTCGGGTTTCAGACGGACGTATTCTTCGGCGAGGGCGGCGGCGGAGTCCGCACTCCCCGCGAATGCCAAGACGATCTGCCGACGCTTGCCGGGAGCCGTAGTGAATCTCCAGCCGGCCGGAGTCGCCTCGCCTTGCTCGACGAATTTGCCCTGCGGATTACGCCCGCTGACCGCAACGGCAAGATACCGCGAACTACCGAGGTCAGCCGTCCACGTCCGCGAACGGTGTTTGTGAAGTGGAATCGTCCGAAGCGCGAGACTATCACACGCAATCGAAATGCTCAGGGTATCCAGCGAGCGACCGAAGACGGCATAAGCCAATCCCCGTCCACCCGGCAGCAACACGGCCTGTTCGGTAGTCCCGGCGGCGGTGTCCGCGACAATCAGGGAGATCAACGACCGCGTGACGCGCTGCGATTCCCGATAGAGAGGGAGCTCATTCGTCCACCAGTGGAGTCGCCACGGAGCCGG
This sequence comes from bacterium, assembly GCA_018812265.1. GTDB lineage: Bacteria > Electryoneota > RPQS01 > RPQS01 > RPQS01 > JAHJDG01. The sequence continues at coordinate 3,650 of JAHJDG010000095.1, forward strand.
AATGTCCCCTTGCTGAAGCCGGAGGGCGGCCACCGAACCGGGCGGAACATCCAAACGGGCCGGTCCAAGTTGCAGGCTGGCTCGCGAAGTATCTGCTATTATCAATGATAACTTACTTTTACCGGACAGAGATGGATTCTGGGCATCGCGTTCAGATGATGCGCATCCAGCCACCAGCAGAATCAGCAAGAGTAGATGCAGTTGCAGCTTTTGCATAGTTTTACATAATACAAAAGACATAGGACAGTTGCAAGAGGTCACTCGATGTTTACCAGCGACAATCCCTACCGAGCCGCAGTTGCGTAAGCCATTCATAATGACGATATTCCCGATAGGGGAACCCTCCTACGGCATCAGCCGTTAGAACAGAACCGGTTGTTTTTCAAGAAGAGAGTCCTTTTCGTATGCCCAATCCACCTCCTCCCGAGAAGCTGCGCGAAGAGATCACCGAGTTTTTACGGAGCAAATACGGCCCGGAAGTGGCGGTAACCGAGCTTGATCTCGGCGCGCCCCACGAGGGGACGGCCACCACTCCGCCCGCGGCCCTCGATCAGATAGATTTCAAGCTCAAGCCCTCGGAACTGGAAGCCTACCTCGAGCAGTACGTTCTTCATCAGAAGGAAGCGGTCGAGATTCTGGCCACGAAAATCTGCACGCATTTCCACCGCCGCAAGTGGGAGCTCGACCATGCGGAAGAGCCGGCGGCGGTGGGGCGAATCAAATCGAACATTTTGATGATCGGCCCGACCGGCGTGGGCAAGACGTATCTGGTGAAGCTCATCGCCGACAAGATCGGTGTGCCGTTCGTCAAAGGCGACGCCACCAAGTTTTCCGAAACCGGCTACGTGGGCGGCGACGTGGATGATCTGGTGCGCGGACTCGTCCGTGAAGCCAAGGGCGACGTGAAGCTGGCCGAATACGGACTCATCTATGTGGATGAGATTGACAAGATCGCATCTTCGGGCAGCCATTGGGGGCCGGACGTTTCGCGGACGGGGGTGCAGCGGGCGCTCCTCAAGCTCATGGAAGACACCGACGTGGATCTGCGCACACCGCACGATCTGGCCAGCCAGATGGAAGCGGTGATCGAAACCCAGCGCACGGGCAAGGCCGAGCGCAAGAAAATCTCAACCCGGAACATGCTGTTTATCGTGTCGGGAGCGTTCGGCGGACTGGCCGACATCATTCGCCGCCGGCTGGCGAAAGGCACGATGGGTTTCCGGCACGGCGAGGAGATTCCGCAAGACAATCAGGAGATCATTAGACGGGTGACGACGTCCGACCTGTTGGATTACGGATTCGAGTCGGAGTTCGTGGGGCGGCTGCCGGTGGTGGCGCAGCTTCAGGACCTCTCGGAAGGCGCGTTGTTCGACGTCCTGAAGAGTCCCTATTCGGCGGTGACACAGGGCAAGAAGCAGGACTTCGCATCCTACGGAATCGAGCTGGAATTCGAGGACGACGCGCTGCTCGAGATCGCCCGCCGCGCGCATCAGGCGGGAATCGGCGCGCGCGGACTGACCTCGGTGATGGAGAAATCACTGATTCGTTTCGAGAAGATGTTGCCGTCATCGGGAGTGAAAAAACTTGTCATTACGCACGATCTTATTCTCGATCCGGAAGCGGCAGCGGCGGAAATTCTCACCCGCGACGCCGTCCAGCAGTTTCAGCGGAAGTTCCTCGAGAAGAGCGGACTGGTGCTGGAATTTCCCGCCGAGTCGGTGGAGTGGGTGCGGGCGCGATTCGGCGGTGATCCTTCGCAGATTATCGAGCGGCTGACGAAAACGTTCGGCAACTACGAATACGGAATGAAACTGGCCGGATCGCAGAACCTGCGCGTGACGCCAGACTTGCTCGAGGCTCCCGACACGTTCCTCGACCGGATGATCAAGAAGGTGTACGAGGAAAAAGAGAAGAAGTAACTCCGGCGGGGTCGGCGACCCCGCGCGGCGGATGATGGAAAGCGAACGGGGCGCACGGGTGTGCGCCCCGTTCCGTTGAATTTGCGGAAAGAAACGGGCGGGTTACGCTTCGCTGAACCCGGCCCTCCGAAGGGCCATCAAAAGACAAAGCCAATTGACAGAATGGCTTTTTTTGGGTACATTATCAAATGAAAGGCGGGCAGCCACACAGGGCTGCCACTACCAGATATGAATGATCTATTCAAGAAGGAAAGCATTCCTGTATCTTCCGTTCCACTGGCCGAGCGGATGCGGCCGCGGACACTGGATGGGTTCGTCGGGCAGGAACACCTCGTCGGTCCGGACGCCGTGCTGACCAAGCTGGTTGCGAGCGGCAGTCTGCCTTCGCTCATCTTCTGGGGCGATCCGGGAACGGGCAAGACCACACTGGCGCGGATTTTGGCTAATGCGCTCGACTACGAGTTCGTGCAGATTTCGGCCGTGACCACGGGCGTTCCCGAACTCAGAAAGATCCTTCAGCGCGCGCGGCGGCAGGCCGAGCAGGGAACGCGCACGCTGATCTTTGTGGATGAAATCCACCGCTGGTCGAAGGCTCAGCAGGACGCGCTCCTGCACGCGGTGGAAGACGGAACCGTCACGCTGCTCGGCGCAACCACCGAAAATCCTTCGTTTGAAGTCATCGCTCCGCTGCTTTCACGCGCGCGGGTGTTGAAGTTCCAGCCGCTGACCGCCGATCATTTGCGCGAGCTTCTGCATCGAGCGTTGGCCGAAGACGAAAGACTGAAACCGCTGCCCATCGAGGTGACGGAAGACGGCGAGGCGGCGCTACTTTCACTTTCAGGCGGGGATGCGCGTGTTCTGTACAATGCGCTGGAGTTGGCGGTGAGCATCAGCTCCCCTCCGCGTGCGGGGGGGCAGGGGGGGTAGAGACGGAAGAGACCCCCCTTTCATCCCCCCGTGAACGGGGGGAAAGAATCGTCATTGATCGCGCACTGATTGAGCAGAGCGTCTTGAAGCGCATGCCGATCTATGACAAAAAGGGCGATTCGCATTACGACACGATTTCCGCCTTCATCAAGTCGGTGCGCGCGTCCGATCCCGACGCGGCAGTGTATTACCTCGCGCGGATGCTGGCGGCGGGGGAAGATCCGCTGTTCGTCGCGCGGCGGCTGATCGTTTTGGCCAGCGAGGACGTGGGCAACGCCAATCCGACCGCGCTGGTGCTGGCCAATGCCGCCTATCAAGCCGTGCACCAAATCGGGATGCCGGAAGCGAGGATTATCCTCTCGCAGTGCGCGTGCTATCTGGCGTCATCGCCCAAGTCCAACGCTTCTTACATGGCGATTCATAACGCGATGGAAGCGGTCGAGAGCGAGCAGTTCCCGCCCGCCGTACCGATGCACTTGCGCAATCCGGTGACGGGACTGATGAAGAAGGAGGGCTACGGCGAAGGCTACGTTTACCCGCACGATCATCCCGGACACTTCGTCGAGAGCGATAACTTGCCACCGCCGTATAAAGACAGAGTCTTCTATGAGCCGAGCGATCAGGGACGCGAGGCGGAAATTTCGGAACGACTCAAGAAGTGGTGGAAGAAGAGACGAAAAACATGACCCCAGCCTCGCAAGGCGACGTTCTGGTCTTGGCCTATGGGCACGAGATGCCCGCGCTGGCCATCATTCGTTCGCTGGGCCGAAAGGGCGTTCCCGTGACTCTGGGTTTTGTGTCGCCCCATAGTTTGGCGCGGGAAAGCCGCTACGTTCATCGGCAATTGCCGATGCCCGATCCGATCTATAACGTCCAACGCTGGATCGAATGGCTGCGGAAACATCTGGCGGAAAATCCGTACGAGGCCGTTTTTCCGGTGGGCGACAGCACCATCGTGCCGCTTCACTATTTCCGAAAGGAATTCTCTCCTCCCCCGCCGATCCTGATGGCCAACGAGCGGGAATATATATTCTCCTACAACAAACTGGAGACGATTCGCGCCGCGATTCGTCTCGGTGTGCCCATTCCCCGTACGGTGGAACTCCATCAGGAGTCGGAAATCGAGCAGGTCCTGGCAAGCGTAGAGAAGGATTTTCCGCTGATCCTGAAACCGTACACCTCGAAGCTCATCAAGGACAACCGCGTCGTCTTCCTGCAAGTGGCGGTAGCGGAGGGAAAAGACGAATTCCGCGAGCAAGCGAAACGATTGCTGACGAACGGCCCGATCCTGGTTCAGGAAGCGTGCCGGGGGCATGAGGTGGGACAGGAATTCCTCCTGAAAAACGGCGAAGTCGTAGCCGAGTGCCAACATGAGCGGATTCACGAGCAATTCGGCGGGGGCATGGGTTGCTATCGCTGCACCGCGCCGATGGATCCGACATTGCGCGAGCGCTCCCTCAGCTTATTGCGCACCGTTTCCTGGAGCGGCGTGGCTACGGTAGAATACCTGACCGAAGGAGGCAATCCACCGATCTTGATGGAGATCAACGGCCGGTTCTGGGGTTCGCTGCCGCTGCAGATCGCCGCCGGAGTGGACTATCCGTGGCTGTGGCTGCAAATGGTGAAAGGTCGCGACTTGCCACCACCGGGAGCCTATCCCGCACCGATCTATTCCCGCAATCTCGAACGCGATCTGGTTTGGATCCGGAAAAACCTGCGTACGCGACGGAGCGGTCCGCTGGCACGGCGCGTTTCCGGGTGGAAGATAGCTACGGAAGTTCTGCATGTGTTTTCCGGAAGGGAGCACTTCGACGAACTGACGCGGGACGATCCCCGGCCGGGAAAGTGGTTTCTGTCGTCGTTGTTGAAAAGAATCCGTCGCAAGATGGCGTTTACTTTGCTTCGCCTTCCGCTGATGAATGGCGGCTACGTGAGAAGGTCCGCGCGAAGGCTGAAGCAAGCGGGGCGAATCGTGGTTGTGTGCAAGGGAAACACCTGCCGCAGTCCGTTTCTCGCGGAGTACTTTCGGCAGCGGACGGCGCAACTCGGGATTCATCTCGCTCCCGTCCACTCGCGCGGTCTTCTGCAACACGATGGAACGCCCAGCCCTGAGATAGCCATTCTAACCGCCAAGACGTTCGCCGTGGATCTGACCTCGCACACGTCGAAACAACTGGCGGGTGATGAGCGGGACGGTTCCGATGTTTTTATTCTGGTGGATCCGAGCCACGTGGAAGAGCTCTTCGCCTGGCACGGCCAGCCCTGTCCGCAAGTGGTCTTTTGGGGATTGCTGGACGAAGAACTCCGAAGCCCGACCATCCCCGATCCCGATCATTCCGATTCGGATGCCTACCGGCGGG
>JAHJDG010000096.1 GCA_018812265.1 bacterium
GGGGGGCGGTTCCACGTACAGGCCGTCGGCGCCGACGTCCTCTCCATACCAGCCGTCACCGGTATCGAGAATGCCATCCCCTTGCGAACCATCTTCATCCCATACCTCGGGATCGCCGTCGTTGCCCCAGTCCCACATGGGAGTATCGAACATGCGGTTGTCGTAAACATCCTTCGCCCATTTCGCATTCTCGCGGAGATCGGCGAAATTGAAGAGACTCGAATCAATCGTCTGGTTACTGGGCTGCGGATTATTGGAATCGTGGAAGTTCTCACCCATCACGTAGGCGACGGTCATGTTGAACTTCTCGCCGGGATTCAGGCGATAGATCCAGCGGCCCGACTGATCCTGATAGTCGCGGATTCCCAGAGGTCCCCACGACAGGAGGTAGCGGGTATCGTAGCCGTTGGCAATGTCCGAGGCTTGCGGGGAGGGATCGTCGTTGCACCAGACCATGTCAACGGTGTCCCCGGGAGCCCTTACATACCTCTGCGGTGGCACTTCGGTCATCCGGTCCACCATGATCTGCCAGAAATCGAACTCGCTGTTAGAGAGCACCTGATACTTCCGCTCATCGCCCATCGGCGTGCCATAGTACCGCGTCCAGCCCATACCGTTACTGTCACCACGACAGTACACCTGCCATGACGGACCGTAGTCGAGATTTTGGTTCCCGTTGGATATCCACCAATTGAACGACGTGCTGAGACGCGGATTGGGACCGCGAATCACCCGGGTCCCGGCCACGTGAGGAATGATGAAGGGGCCGCTTGAAGCTGCCGGATCGCGTCCGTCGTTGTCGGCAATCCACGCCACATCAATGGGAATGCGAACGGTCTGGCCCTGCGAATTCTCCTCATAGTGGTCCTGGACGAATCCGCAAATGTCGTCGGTATGCTGTTCATTCAGCTCCATCGGGCCGCAATCGGCATCCACGTAGAGACCGACGTAGAGATTCTTCAGGAAGTTGGTGGCGATGTTCTCGATTTCGTAGTCAATGAGAATGAGGTCCTCGGCGAAGGCCTGACTGAACGAATACGTAATCTGGGTCACCTTGATTCCCAACGGACGGTGCACGGTTCCGTCGAAGTCGCGGATGACATACGGTTCTTCGGCGAGCGTGTCCGAATAGACACAGATGAAATCCTGATCGGAGATGGCATAGGGATTGGTCACATAGGTGCCCAGGCAGTTGGTGCGGCCCGGTCGCGTCGAACGTTCGATGATCCCGTTGGCCGTTCCCTCGCCGGGCCAGAACTCATTGACGCTGGGACTCAACCAGCCGTCGGTACCCACGCTGACGCGTTTGGTTTCGTATCCCTCCTCGACGATCAGGGCCCCAATCCAGAGACCGGCCTGGAACAGGTACTGCTGACCGCTGCCGCAGGGAAACTCACACTGCGGCGCCCAGCGCCCGGGCGGACAGGGATCCTCGTCCGGATCGGATCCGGCCTGCCGCGGGCCGTCGTTGCCGAAGTATCCGTAGTTGGTGAAGTTCATGCACACCTTGCCCGCGTTATGCACCCGGTTCTCCTGCTGAGGTCGGGCATAGTTCGGGCGGACGGGGCCGCGGGCCCGCGTTGGATCGTAGGGAGCGTTGGCCGCCAGCGCGGCCGATCCCCATCCCACAAGGACGGCGACTGTCACGATGAGTTGAACCGGAAACCTGTGCATAGATGTCAAACCTCCAGCGCGGACGCGGCTCCGCCGCGTCCGATGCGTTCGATCTTAGATCTCATTTGAAAACGAGAGAAATCCCCGTCGGCCGGGCCGTCTGCGGACCGACTCCCGAACCGCCCGCCGGCCCACCGTAAGCTCCCATGTCATTGCGATTATCGGGACCATCGTTATACTCAGGACGCGGATCCCCGGCATCCCTACAGGGCGAGTCTGCGGCCAGATGCAGATCACCGTCGCTGACGAACAGCGGGGCCTGCGATAGGCTGTTCTGATGGGGAAGCCCGGCCGGCATATAGTCCGAGCCGTTGGCGTACACGTCGTTGTAGGTAAGCGACGGCGACGACGAGAGCCGCGAGTAGATGCCGTAAATCCCGTTGCGATAGACGATGTTGTTCAGGATGACGGGCAGACCGTTGTTGATGATCTCAATGCCGTAATACTGGTTGTCCATGAACACGTTGTTGACCACAGTCGGATTGCAGAAGTAATCCATCACCAAACCGGTGGTGGCGTTGTTGCGCAGGATGCAGTTCGTCACGGCGGCAAATTCCCTTGTATAGCGCAACGAGATGCCGCGTCCACGGCTATTCGTGATCAGCGTGTTGCGAACGGTCACCGGGCAGGAATCGGCATGCACGGCATACTGCCCGGTGCGTTCAAACCGGCAGTGGCGAATGCTGACCGTATCTTCCCACGCGGTTCCGCCGGTTTCGATTTGCATTCCGTATTCGAAGCAACTGTCGAATCGGCAGCCGACGAACTCGACTCCGCCGCGATAGACGTTCATCTGGCGATAGTTGACGAAATCCACGTTGCTGAGCAGGGAGGGTTGGCTTTCCGTGTCGTAGCCGAGGAATCGGATCCCGCCCCACATCCTTTCGGGATCCAGGGCGACAATGCGAACGCGGTTTTCCGGAGTGCCTTCGATCACCAGCCGTCCGTGGACCTCGATTATATATTCTTGACGGCTGGAGTCCACGATGATCTTCGTTCCGGCGGGAATCGTCAGCGTGGTACCGCTGTCAATTTTGGTGTGACAGGACATCAGATAGGTCGCGCCGGCCGCAAGCGTACCTCCGACAATGCCCCGCAGGTTGAAGGTTTCCTGTATGAAGGGAATGATCCCGAAGTCGGCGCGCGTACCATCCGCGTCGGGGTCCTCGTCGCGCGGACCCGCGTCAATACAGGGCGAACATGAGGACAGGAGAAACGCCGTTCCATTCTCTTCGAGGAATAGGGGAGGCTCGTCAATGTTATAGAACGCATCCACCGAATCGCGGTTCGCGTTGACCAGGACATTCCGCCCCCATCGTGAAGTGTCGGCGCCCATCAGGAACGAAATCGCACTGTTCTCACCGACGCAGTTGTAGGAAACATCCAGGAATCCTTCCTGACCGTAGTATTCGGCCAGCGGAACGTTGACGTCGGCCCGTACGGCGGATGCATCGTTGTCCCAGAAGATATTATAGCGGACGACCGGCCGGCAGTCTCCGAACAGGAACACCGCGTTATTCTGATTGTGGGCTATCACACAATAGTTCACCGTCGGGCTGGCCGAGCTGCAGGCGATCATGCCGCGATAGTACTTGGCTTCGGGGCTGATCGTGTCAATGGGGAACAGCGCTCCATGGGTCATGATGCAATATTTGAACAGCGAGTGATCCGACCCGTTTTTCAGCTCGAAACCGCGCCAGTCGCCCATCTTCGGCCGACGCTTGGAGGACGTGAACACAATCGGGTTGTTGATCTGCCCTTGAGCGAGCAATTGCCCTTCAACGACAACGGCGACGCTGTCCTGAAACACGAATTTCGTGCCGGGCTGGATCGTCACCGTCCGGCCTTCCGGAATGATCCAGTTGCTTTCCAGACCCCACGGCAATCCGCTCGCATCGGGGCCGACGTCGGTGACCTCGGGATTGAGATTCACGTAATCAACGTCCGGGGGTTCCGGCTGAATCGGATTGGGGTCCGGATTCGTGCAGCCGGAGAACGCTGCGAGGAGAATCAGGCAGGAGATCGTGCCCAGAAATAGGTAGGTTTTGGCCATGGCTGATGTGCGTCCAGAGTTTTTTTGGTGCGCGGGTCAAGGCCCGACGAATTCGGATCCGACCGGTGATTCGGATCAGAACTGAATCCGGAAGTGCAGCAGAATGTGCCGCGGAGCCGAATAATTCCGCGGATTGTGGTCGTAATCCGTACCTTGATTGTCGTCGGGCAATTCTTCTTGATTCAGCTCATGGCTGCTGTCATGCGCATTGCCCGTTTCGGGATAGATCTGCCGGATGTCCTTCCGGTTGAAAAGATTGTAAATCTCGAAGCCGGTGGCCAGCTTGATTCCCTTGGCGATCTTCCAGAACTTGTCGAACTTCAGATCGGCCGTGGCCGTCGCCGGGAAACGGGCGGAGTTGGCCAGAATCAGGTTGGTCGGCTTCTGCGCGATGTACTGCGAGGGCGTATAGGGATAACCCGAACCGTAGATGAACTCAAAGGTCGCATACCAATCGCTGGGCAGACGCAGACCGAACAGCCGCGGCTTGTCCTTTTCACCGGCCGCGATCGTCAGGTAGGTGGAAAACGTGTGAGTCTGATCCCAATCGAGCGGATGCTCATCGCGGTTTTCCGGCACGTTCAATTGGGCTCGTTGACGAAGCCCTTCGGTGGCCGCCGACTCCTTGCCGAAGGCATAGGAGTAGTCGTAATTGAGCTGCAACGCCCACAAGTTGGAGGGATTCTTCTTAACCGAGAACTCGAACCCGCGGGCCCGTCCATACCCAAGATTGAAGTAGCGATTGAGCGTCAGCGGTCCGTCGCTCTGGGCGGTCGTACCGATGCGATCGAACTCATCCCGGTAATAACCGGCCACGTCCACCACCCAGTCTTCGGTGAATTCCGTGTTCACACCCACCTCGTAGGAAACCGTCTTTTCGTAATCGAGATTGGGATTTCCGATTTGCGTGTTGGGGGATGGATTGGCCGTTGCGCTCCGATAGTAGTACTCGAAAGCCGGCGTCTGCAGGAAGTGACCGTAGTTGAAATACAGCTTGGACTTGGAGGTGATCGGATAACTGATTCCCAGACGGGGGGAGAGCGCGAACTTTCCGCGCTCGGCGAGGATCGCTCCCGGCTGATTGCGATCCAGTTGGTTCTGAGTTTCTTCGAGCAGATCGTTGGGCTGAAGTACGAAGTCCGCTCGAATCCCCGCCCGCAGGATCATGCCCTCGAATTCCATCTTATCCTGGAAGTAAAGGGATCCCTCCCACGGCTGATGATGATAGAAATCGCGAGTTCCGCCGCGTCCGTAGAAGGGAGCGTCATCCGGCAGCCGGACGTCGGTATTCGTGTACAGCTGGTCGGGCTCCTGGATCGAGTTCATTTTCAGATCGCGACTCTTGACCTCGAACCCGGATTGGAGTTCGTGGTACTTCGAGGCCTGGCTCTTCAGGGTGAACTTGGCCGACCATTCCCTGGACGTCCGATCCATCCAGAACGCCTGATTGTCCCATTGACCCGGATTCAGGAACAGATCGGGCAGGTCATCCTGGACACGGTTCTGGTTATAATCACTGAAGGTCTCGCGGCCATTATCCCACTGGTTGTTGCGCATGTCGAACACCTGCGTACCATTCATGTCATGCAGCGTCCGATTGTCCCACGTCGAAACTCCGTTAATCTTGATCAGGTAGCCCGGCACCGGATAGTTGTAGCCGTCCACTTGCTGCGAGGGAAGCGCCAGCCAGCCCTGCGCGGCGTCCGGATCCCCCGACAGCAGATCGCCATACGTGTAGATCACGGGATAACGCGGATCCATGCCGTGATAGGAATAGTAGGTCCGGTCGTCCTCGATCTTCCAGTTCGGGTGGGTGAAAAGCTCATATTCATCGAACACACCATTGGGGCCGTCATAGACACCGTTGGTGGTCGGCACGTTTCGTCCGCCGTAGGGACCGGAGAAGGAACTCGGCAGGTCCCACCACGTCTCCCACGGATCCCAGATTCCATTGTAGTATCCGTTGGTGTCCGGCAGGTCCTGGAAAGGCTCGCCGGTATCATACCAGAAGTCGCCGTCTACAAACGGCTCGGACTGGTCATCGGTGTCGGGATCGAAAAGATTGCGACGATCTATGGAACCGCTCAGGTTCTTGTCGTCGTAGCCCTCACCCTCGCCGTCATAGATTCCGTTCCGGTTGGCATCCTGGAAACGCTCGCCGTCCCACAGGCCGTTGCGGTTCCAGTCCTGCTCGGGAAGCTGCGGCTCGGCGGCGTCCCAGCGGTCGTTGCCGTTGACGTCATCGTAACGATCCCACGGATCATAGACGCCGAGATTGTTCTGCCCGGTGACGGGATGGGGCAAGTCCACCCACGGTTCCGCATCGTCATAGACGCCGTTGCCGTTCAGGTCTACCCAGTCCTCTCCACGATCCCACTGGCCGTTCCGGTTCACGTCGTCGTAGCCTTCACCCCAGCCGTCATAGAGGCCGTTGCCGTCGGCGTCCAGGTAGCCGTCGAAATAGCCGTTCCGGTCGTTGTCTACCGATCCGGCGAAGAGCCGGTTGTCGTCCTCGCGGTCATCGCTCAGCGTGAACTCATCGGGATTCTTGCCGCGCGGAAGCACTTTCGTGGACGTCGTAAAATTGCTGACCGTCACCTCGTACCAGGTGTCCTTGGTCAGATTGTGCGAGAACGCCAGACTGAAAAGACGGCGCGAGGTCTCCGTATAGGGACGGTTCTCCACGTTGTACTTATACTGCCAGCCGTAGTTGGCGTTCATGGCCGCCTCGCCCTCGGGATAGATGTCCCACAGCGAGTAGTCGCGCTGGAAGGTGAGGTTGAACTTTTTGTTCGGATCCATGCGGTACGTGAACTTCCAGAACGTGGAGAACTCATTGGCCTGCCGCTCGGGAATGCGAAATCCCAGCCCGAGATAGTCGCTCGGCTTTCGTTGAATGCCGTAGGGAGTATAGGTATTGGTCAGCCGAGCCGCTCCCGACGTATAGAAACTGAGCTTCTCCTTCCCCAAGAAATCATCGGCGAAGGGCACGGGACCGGACAGCGAGTAGTCATATTGGTCCGTATTCCAATTGGGATTTCGCTCGCCTATGGAATTGCTCTTGAACATGCGATCCGTGCGGTACTCGAGGATTCCGCCGTAGTTGCGCATCGAGCCTTCCTTGGTCGAAACGTTGACCACCGCCGACTGGAAGCCGCCGTAGCTGGCGTCGCCGCCGGTCAGAACCTCGATTTCCTCGACGTTCAAGGCCGACATGTTCAGAATCTGCCGCGAGCTGGTGATAAGCGGATCGCGGAAATCCACGCCGTCCACCTTGACCAGCATGTCGCTCGACCGGCCGCCGCGCACATGCATCGCCCCTTCGGGGTCCACCTTGAATCCCGGCTGCTTGAGGAGCAGGCCGGTGATGTTGGTCACGGCGCGGGTCTCCATTTCCTTGCCGGTGATCCGCACCTCTTTCTGAGCCACGTCCACCTTCACCGCGGGCGCTTGGTACTCGATGATTTGCTCTTCGATTCCAATGGCTTCTTCGCTGAGCTTGACGTTCAGGGTAATCGTCAAATCACTGCTGACTCGAACGTCCTTGAACGTCTGCGACGTGTAGCCGATGCAGGTCACGCGGATGGAATACGTGCCGGGTTCGACGCCCAGAATGACGTAGTCTCCCTCGATGTCCACCGGCGCTCCCTGCTGGGTTTCCAGTACCTGCACGGCCGCTCCGATGACGCCCTCACCCGATGGATCCGTCACCTTGCCGGCGATCTTGCCGGGACCCGCCAGCGCTTGGGACGCGAGTAGAAGGGCCGAACAAAGCACAAGGATGCAAAATTGAAGCACGTGTTTCATGAAGCACAGTCCTCACCGTTGAGGAGGTCTTGAGCCGTTGGTCGCTCGAAGACCACTCTTCTCTTTTTGTAGGGGGTGGGTGCCATCCTCTGTGAACGACACGGAATCCGCTCCGTCGGCGGCCGGGGCACGGGCCGGCTCTACATATGACGGATAATCTCGTCGGCAAACTCGGACGACTTGACCTTGGTCGCCCCCGCCATCTGGCGGTGGAGATCATAGGTCACACGCTTGGCGGCGATGGCTCCGGCGATTCCGCGATGAATCGCCTCCGCCACCTCTCGCCACCCAAGGTAATCGAACATCATCGCTCCCGACAAAATCACCGAACCGGGATTAATGACGTCCTTGTCGGCGTATTTCGGGGCGGTGCCGTGAGTGGCCTCGAACACCGCATAGAAATCGGACATATTCGCGCCGGGAGCCATCCCCAGTCCGCCCACCTGCGCCGCACAGGCGTCGGAAAGATAGTCTCCGTTGAGATTTGGCGTGCACAAGATCTGATACTCGTCGGGCCGCAGGAGAACCTGCTGGAACATCGAGTCGGCAATGCGATCCTTGATGACCACTTTTCCGGCCGGAATCTTACCGTCGTGCTTGGCCCACAGCTCCTCTTCGCTGATGGTCTGGTCGGCGAACTCGGTGGCCGCGCATTCATAACCCCACTCCCGGAACGCGCCCTCGGTGAACTTCATGATGTTGCCCTTGTGGACGAGCGTCACCGATTCGAGCTTGTGCGAGATCGCCCAGCGAATCGCCTTGCGGACGATGCGGAAGGTGCCGGTCTTGGAGATCGGCTTGATGCCGATTCCCGAATCGGGTCGTACGTTTTTGCCCATTCCCTTGAGCACTTCAATCAACTTCATGGCTTCGGGCGTGCCGGCCTTCCACTCGATCCCCGCGTAAACGTCCTCCGTATTCTCACGGAAGATGATCACGTTGAGCTTCTCCGGATGCGTGACCGGCGAGGGAACGCCCTTGAACCACATCACCGGACGGACGCATGCGTACAGTTCCAGCACTTGCCGAAGCGTGACGTTCAAGGAGCGGATGCCGCCGCCGACGGGAGTCGTGAGCGGTCCCTTGATCGCCACCACGTATTCCTTGATGGCGGTCAGGGTGTCTTCGGGAAGCCACACGTCCTCCCCGTAGATCTTGGTAGATTTCTCGCCGGCGAAAACTTCAAACCAGACGATCTTTCGGCGACCGCCATACATTTTCTCGACGGCGGCGTCGAAGACCTTCTGGGAAGCCCGCCAGATGTCCCGTCCGATCCCGTCTCCTTCGATGAAGGGAATGATCGGATCGTCCGGAACGTGCAGCCGGTTGTCTTTAATGGTGATCGAATGACCGTGACTCGGAGGAGTAAGTTTCTGGTACATTGCCATGGTGGGTTGCTCTGCAAGACCGATGAGGTGTTGCCGGATTGCCCGAACAGCCGGGAACCGGCCGGGATGTGTAGGAGTGAGATAAGCGTTGCCCGGAAGAGTGTCGGAAGGCACGCTCGTCGGAAAATTCGCCCGCGCGAATCCAATTTGCAGCGGTTGTGTGGAACACCGCCTTGGGGGAAAGGCGATGTCCCTTTCTGGGCGAACGAGTCCGCTATAGGTCTTGCAAAGATACTCAACTTTCCACCAAAAGTCAACTCACAGAAGGCCATCCTCATAAGCGCGAAAACACCGACAGCCGTCGGTGTTTTCGATTTTTCAGTCGCGAAGAGAAGGAAGAAGGACGCTTCAAAGCGTGCGAAACCTGACGAGTGGCAGGAGCCTCATCCCGTACGGAACTCACCGGCAAACCGGCCTATACCTCGCAGCACGGGAAGCGGCCGTTCTTCGGCTGATGTCGAAGAAGAAAAGCCTCACGAACATCAGATGCAGCCTTCGCAAACCGTGCCGTCATCACTGACGAACCACAACACCGGGGAATGCTCAAAGCAGTGTGACGATCTTCGGAGGCCCTTCTTCTTCAATCAAACGTTCCGACGGGATCCGGTGTGCCGCGCAGAACCTCGCCGGAAACAACCCGGAAGAGTCCGGGAGGAGGAGAACAATCTACCGACTCGGTTTATAGTTAGGGCAATGTGTATGCCAGCTATCTATGTTCTTATTTTTACATCAAATAATATTCCATATCGGCATACGAATCGCGCACGAATTGCAGACGTTGTGCGAGATGTGCATATTTGACCGTCGAGAATAAAATGAGCGCCCGCGTACACTTAGGGGACGGCATGCTTCTCCCGGCAAATGACCGTTGGGTAGAGGCCGATTGCATCGCCCAGTGTAATTTCACACGGCACTGTGTTTCAACGTGGCTGCTTGCCCCCCCCGGCCGGATACGGCATGCCGGGCTCGGCCGAAAATCGCCGCGCGGAGTGTCCTTACCCCGCGCGCTTCTTTCATCCTCGCCGTTGTCGTTCTCCAGACCGGCAATGGGCAATCCTACTTCAGCAGCACCATCTTCCTCGCCTGAACCCTTCCCTCTGCCTGCAGCCGGCACAGATACACTCCCGAAGCCACACCCGATCCATCGAAAGCCACCGTGTGCATCCCCGCCACTTGAACTTCATCCACCAATCTCGCCACTTCTTCCCCCAATAGATTGAAGACCGCAAGCGTCACGCGACCCGCTCTCGGCAGTTCATATATGATCTGCGTGGAAGCATTGAACGGATTGGGTAAATTCGGATGAAGAACGTACTCGTTCGGCGTTTTCACACGGATCGGTTCCGCGTCCAACTGATCCGGTCCCGTCTTAATCAGCCAGCAACCACCCTCATCAATACCACTCAGTTCACGATGTCCCGCAATGATATAGCCCCCGTCCGTGGTTTGTTGGACAGAGTATGCCACTTCCCACGTTAAGCCATCGCCGTAGGTGCGCGTCCATAGCGAATCCCCTTGGCTGTTCGTCTTCACTATATAGAAATTAAATCTGCTGGGAGCGCCCGCACCAAAACTCTGGGTAGATCCGGCAACAACATAGCCTCCATCGGCGGTCTGCTGAACGGAATAAGCCTCATCTACAAAGAATCCGCCAAAGGTACGCGTCCACAAGGTATCCCCTTGGCTATTCGTCTTGACCAGATAGAAGTCATAGGTCCCCACTCCGTAGGACCATGTTCTTCCCGCTGCAATGTAGCCACCGTCCGCGGTTTGTTGAATTGAACTGAATCCATCGACAGATACCCCGCCGTAGAATCGGGTCCATATAGTGTCCCCGGAAGAGTTGGTCTTTACCAGGAAACCCGAGCTGCCAGTGCCGAAAGACTGAGTCTCACCCGCCAAGATATAGCCTCCGTCAGCGGTCTGTTGAACGCAGGAAGCCCAGTCACCGCCGCTCCCGCCATATCTGCGTGTCCATAGCGTGTCGCCTTGACTGTCCGTCTTTACCAAATAGAAATCGCTGGAACCGGCGCCGAAAGACCAAGTGTGTCCTGCCAGAATGTATCCCCCATCAGTCGTTTGTTGAACAGAATTGGCGCTTTCCTCCAAAGATCCACCGTATCGGCGCGTCCATAGTGTATCGCCGAAGCCATCCGTTTTGACCAGATGAA
>JAHJDG010000097.1 GCA_018812265.1 bacterium
AGACCCGCCGCATCGAACACCTCGCGATGACGGCCCGCCACCATGTATCCATCCGCCAGTACCGCCACCTCACGGCCCATCACATCGAACACCACGAGGCTGATGTGACCGGCCTCCCGGAGGTCGTAGGTAATGGTTGTGGACGGGTTGAACGGATTCGGGTAATTGGAGTATAGCCGGTACTCGGTAATCAGGCTGGGATCGCTTTCCGTGACCATCACCCCGGCCGTACCGATGACCTCGATGTGCCCCATGATGTCCACAACCACCAGACGGTAATCGTAGGACATGCCGATCTCGACCATCTCATCACGATACTGATAGCTGTTCCGCACACTGGAAGTACCCGCGCCTCGAATGTCGGGCGAAACACGCTGCCAGGCCGTTCCATCGCGACGCTCGACGATGAAGTGATCGTTGTCGAGCTCGGATGCCGTGACCCACGCGAGCAACACCGAATGACCATCCTGCAGTGCGGTAAAGCTTAGGAGCTCGACGGGAAGCTGAAGGTCAACCTCGATATAGTCCTCGGTCTCGCCGAGCAACGGATCTATGGAAATCAGCGCGCTATCCAGCGAAAGATGTTCCGACAGCAGACGGAAGCGGAACATGCCGTCGTAGCGGCCCTGTCCCTCCATCACGCCCGGATCGGGGAAGCAGAACCGACGCGTACCCGCTACCACCAGCACCCCCGGAATGATCGCCTCGGGAGCGTTGCCGTCGCACAGGGTGTCTTCAAAATCGCAGTCGAGATTGCCATCTTTCCAGCCGTACAGATAGAGCGGTTCGCCCTGATACTCCCGTCCGGTGACGATGGTAATGTCCACGCACGCGGTATCGCACGGCGTCCACCAGTCTTCATTCGGCCGGAGGATGAAATCCACACCGTCATCAGCGCCGTCCTGATTCACCACATTAGGGGCCTGCTCGGCGGTGATCTCATCACCCAGCCAGGCCAGATTATCCTGATGGATGGGATTGGCCGGGCCGCTCACGCTGGTCGGATAGCAGTCCGGTCTCAGATCGCCATAGTCATAGCCGACCTGTGGATTCTCCTGACAGGTGACCACGACCACGAAAATCACCACCCACGGCGTGGAGACCGCTCCGCAGGAGTCCTCGGCCGTCACTTCCACCTTGTAGATGTCATTCACCTGGCTGTTGGCCGCCGAAAGGCAAGGATCGCTGTGATCCAGAGGCACCCAATCTACATCATCGAAGTAGAACCAATCGAAGTTGTAGGTTACATTTTCCCCGTCGGGATCGGGCGGATTCTGGGGAATGACCGTAACGCACATCGTCGAATCGGTCGTCACGCACTGAGTAGCCTCACCCGACGGCTCATAGGGCGGGCGATTCATCCGGTAATTGACGATGAGTACCGAGTGATTCACCATCGTGGCCCAGTTGCAGTGATCGGCGAAGGTGTCAATATTCAGCCAGACGTCCAGTTCCCCGTCTTCGAGCGACTCCACGGGAACCGAGAACTGAGTCATCGCCCACGCATAGTTCTGGCCCGTCAGGAAGATCGGAACCAGCCCCGTGCCGTCGCCATAGACACGATCGTGCTCGCAGAAACCGGGATCGTTGGGATGGTCGCGCATACAATCAATCTGATCCACGTCCCACGCGCAAATGTACAACGAGGCGGACACGAAGCACGGATCACCAGGTAGATCCGCTCCCACGAACGTGTGTTTCCACCCGAAATCGTTGTCGTACCAGCCGAGATGCTTGAAGCCGTACAGCGTGCTGTCCTTCTGGCACGGATTCGGATTGGTGAATGGACCCATGTAGTGGGGAGGTGTGCTTTGCGCGCCGATGGTTTGCACGTACAATTGCGTCCCATTGTCCTGAGGCCAGTCACCGTCGGGGTAGATAACCGGGCAGTTGGCCGGCGGGACGCTTAGGGTAGTCGCGCCTTCCGACCGCAGGGGTCTTTCACTCGTGTTCGCACCCGCGAGTCCTACAAAACTCAAGAGCGACAGACACAAAAACAGCATCAACAGTCTTCTCATTTCTCATTCCTCCATGCCATCCAATATCTTTCAGAAGCTCTGTATCTATTCCGAACCTGATCCTTCCTGTTTCGATGCAACTAACCAATTGGAAAGTCACACTTTATCGCGAGGGATCCGGAAGCCGGTAGTTAAAGTTTGGGTTCCACCAGCTACACAGGTCAAGGTAGCCCGCGCCTTTGCCCCTCGCAACAACTCAGCAGCACTTACGTAAAATACTCGATGTCCAGATTGCCAGATTAAGATGTTTTAATCCTATGAGTTGCGCTCAACCTATAAAGCCTAATAAGTACACTCCTTAGGATGTAAGTTCTATTCTATCTGGCTTTCTTTCGATTTCTACCGGACAACAATCAGACTCTTGATAGACCGCGCAAGGCTTGACTTTTGCTCGGCCGGTTGTTACATTCGGTTCGCTCGGCGTCTTAGCTCAGTTGGTAGAGCAACGGACTGAAAATCCGTGTGTCCCCAGTTCGAGTCTGGGAGACGCCACACAATAACCCGCGGGTAGCCTTGCCTGCGGGTTCTTTGCGTTTGGCTCGTCCGGCCAATGATCAAGTCGGCGGACTTCCCGTTGAGGCTGTCACAAATTACGTTCAGGTTAGCCGAAAATCAATAATAAATATAGTTTTATGAACTTTGCAGTTGTAGATCATCAACCTCTTCCCAAGTGCGTCCATTCCAAGCACTAACGGGCCTCTAAACCATGCTTTCTGAAATAAAAACCTAAAGTTAAAGTGAAGTTGTGAATCGGGGGAGTCCTCTCCGAAACCGATCAATCCGGCCGCTTCAATTCTCATCGTGATGGGTCAGCAGAATCCCAGGAGTCGCGCCCGTTGATGTACAAAAGACGCCTCCATTTCGGCTGGAGGCGTTCGATCTGCTCGGCCGCCGCGTCGCGACGCTCGCCGACGGCCCGCGCGATCCGGGGATGCATCGCGTGACGTGGAACGCGGGAGATCAATCCAGCGGCATTTACTTTGCCCGTCTCGCTTCCCCCGCCATCC